>ONVP01000002.1 GCA_900321315.1 uncultured Bacteroidales bacterium | reverse complement strand
TGCCAATGATGGTGAACGAGGTCACGGTTTGGCGGTCGGCACCCAACATGCAACTGACCACCGCCACCGACGATGCCACCGGACACAATGCCGCCATCATCACGCCTTCGGCAATGACGTGGTTGGCATTTAAGGCCTTAAGCAGCGCATAAAGACTGATGCTCACCACCATTTGGAACAACAGAATCCAGAGGAACATGGGGCTGAACTTCAGTTTGCGCACATCCACTGCCGTGAAAGTGAGCAGCAAAATGGCGAAAATCAGGTAAGGCACGGCTACGCTGAAAACGGCGCAATATTCGTGCAACAACAGGCCGAGCACAATGGCTAAAGGAAGGATGTAACTTCTGGCTTTTTGCATTCAAAAAGTGTTTGGGGCTGCAAAATTGCGAAAAAAAAATGTACTTTTGCCGCCTGCAAACACAATTATTGCGAAAGGAAGACAACGGTGGAAAGAACAAAAACCATAAAGCGAGGGAGACCCCTCTTTGCAGCAGTTTGTTTTACAGGGCTTTTTCTCATGGCTTCGTGCCGCAACGAAACCCTTTACAAGACTGGCGACTTGGTGTTTGTGGCTGGCATTGAGGCCAATGCGATGGACCACGCCATCATGGGCAGCACTGGCGCAATGGTGCATGTGGGCATCATTGATGTAGAGCGCGACAGCGTGTTTGTCATCGATGTGGCGCCTCAAACCGGCGTAAGCCGACGGACTTTCGAGCAGTTCGCCGAAGCCCAAAAATACGGCAACAATGAAGAACCCGCCATGACGGTGATGCGGTTGAAAAACCGCCGTGGCGTGAAGTCGTTTGTGGCCAAGGCAAAGACCCTTTGCGGTGCGGACTACGACTTCACTTTCCTGCCCGACAACGGCCTTTACTATTGCAGCGAGCTGGTGCACGACTGCTATGTGCGCAACGGCAAACCTGTCTTCGATGCTTATCCGATGAACTTCCGCAACGCCGATGGCGAGTACGACGCATTTTGGGTGAACCTGTTTGCATCAGAAGGCTTGGAAATTCCGCAAGGTGTGTTAGGCACCAATCCTGATGCGCTGTTTCGTTCCAACATCCTGAAAAAAGTGGAGACGCGCCCAGGCACGTCCCCACGATGAATTCTTGTACAGCAAAGACACAGCAAATTGCGCCTTCACTGTGTTCGGAATCATTCCTTTACGAATCTCAATGTTTCCACAGCCTTGTCCGTGGTCACACGGATGACATAGGCACCTGAGGGCAGGTCGGTGGTCGTGACGCTCACCATGTCGGAGCAGTTCGTCTGGCTATAGACCAATGCGCCCAAGACGTTGAAGATTTCCACCTTATCAATGGCTTGGTTTGCCTCAACACTCAGCACGTCGCCAACGGGGTTGGGATAGAGGCGCGCGGCGATGCCGTTTTGCTCGCCTATGCCCAGCGTATGGTTGAGTAAGGCAGTGATGGCTCGGTCAGCCGTGGCGGTGAAGCTGAAGGTCAACTCTTCCGAGATCACCACGCCGTCTTCGACCCAGCTTCTGAAGGCATAGTCTTCAAAGGTTTCGATGGTTAGGGTCACTGAGGTGCCGTATGGGAACACGCCATCGCCCGAAACTCTTCCTCCCTCAGCGGGGTTGACGGTGACCTTGATGGTCACATCCTTCAAATCGAAGTTGGCCACAAGGTTGCGGTTGGCCGTCACGGGGAAAGTGTATTCGGCACTGGCCGAAACTGCATTGCCGTTCTCGGTCCAATTCACGAAATTGTAACCTTCATTGGGCATGGCACTTAGGGTGCAGTTTTGGCCGTGGTTGTAGGTGCCTCCGCCAGTGACAGAGCCGCCATTGGTCGGATTGGCCGTGGCCGTGATGGTGTAGGTTTGCTGCTGGAAGTGAGCCATATAGCTCGCCGTTTCGGTGACAGTGAATGTGTACTGGGCGTTGGTGCTCACCTGCTGACCGTTCTTGGTCCAACGGAGGAAGGTGTAACCTGCGGCGGGAGTGGCGTTTAGGGTGCAGCTTTGGCCGTGGTTGTAGGTGCCTCCGCCGGTGACAGAGCCGCCATTAGTCGGATTGGCCGTGGCCGTGATGGTGTAGCTTTGGATTTGTTGCTCAAAGTTGGCCACCAAGTTGCGGTTGGCAGTGACGTTGAAGGTGTATTCGGCGTTGGTCGAAACCACGTTGCCGCCTTCCGTCCAGTTGGTGAAGGTGTAGCCGCTGTTGGCCGTGGCCAAAACGGTGCATGCTGCGCCTTGGTTAAAGGTGCCGCCACCTGTGACGGTGCCAGCATTGCTCGGGTTGGCCGACACGCTGACAGTGTATTGCGTAACACCGCCACCCACGCTGATGTCCTGAATGTAAGGCTGACGCTGCGGCTTGGTGACCACGATACGCACCGTGCCTGAGGTGATGCCTGCTGCCACTTGAACATTCACCGAACCCGAGGCAGGCACCAGAGCCGTGCCTTTCAATACATTGTTCTGCGATATGGCCACATACGAGCCTTCCTGTGCGCTCACTTGGAACGAAGTGGCTCCCGCTGGGAAAGTGTTGGCGTGGTTCACCGCATTGGCCGTTGGGTTCACGCGATAGGGCATGATGGAGCCGTCGCCGAGCACATGATAAGCTTGCCAATAATATGTGGGCGAGCAACCGCTGCCGCTGGTGGAATAGTTCCCTGCATAAGCATAGCAAACGGCGATATTGCCCAAAAAAGTCATGGACGAAACGGTGTTGTAGGTGTCATCCATCCAAACGGCGTCGTAAACGCCTGTGGCACTGCCAGCTTGGGTGGGCGTGTTGCTGAAGGTGTTGGTGGCACCTACGCCGAAATAATAATCTTCATACCAATAAGTGTTGGGGCACGAGCCGATGTAGGAATAGGCGGCTTTGTTCTCGCCACGGATCATGGCTTCGCCGAAACAGGGACCTCCGCTGTAACCGAAATTGCCCGACAAGCAGCAATTGCCCATGGCCAAGAAATACTTGTTGGCGTTGGTCAAGGCATTGACGTTGCTGTTGGTGAATTGCGGGTCAGACCACTCTTGATGGTAACCGTGGGCGGTGTAGTTCACGAAGCCCACGCCCGTGCTCAAGGCATTGTAGCAGCCAGGATACTGACTTTGGTTGACGTGGGAATTGACCGTGTTGAAACCGTGCGCTGCATTATAATAATAGGTGGTAGCGTAGTTGATGGTCGGACGGCCCACACGGGCGGTCCAGTAGTCGTCCCAACCAGCGATGAGCGTCACGTTGTTCAGGTAGCTCGGGTCGGGCATGGTGTATTGCTCGTATTGCAGAATCTTGTTGATGATGTTGGTCAGTTGGGTGGTATTTTCCGCCGACATGCGGCTGTAGAACATGTCGGGGAAGTAGTCGTTGTCCACTGTGCCGTAATACAAGTCGGTCACCTTTTGGGTTTGGCTTCCCATTGTGTTGGCCACTTGAGCCACGTCGCCTACGATGACGAGGAAAGTCGGCGTTTTGCCTTGGTTGACGCCCGTGTTGTATTGGTTTTGCACGAAACTGCGGATGGCGTTGTAGGTGGTTCCGGTTTGTGCCGTGGTATAGAAGCTCACGTCGAAACCTTTCTGTATCTTCCAATTAATCCAAGGCTGGAGCGTGGCAACGTAGTTGTCGGGCGCAATCACGATCATGTTGACGGGATAGGCCATCAGGTCAGGGTGGTCGTCATACACGCTCATGATTTGGCGGTAGTTGAACATCTGCTTGTAAACGATGTCGAAATAGGGGCTGTAGGTGCTCACCAACATGCGCTCGGTTTCGGCGAGGTCGGCACCGTCGAAGCGCACTTCCACCTCGATGTCGTTGAACACGCGCAAGGTGTTCGACACGGGGTTGTAGCTCACAGGATAGATGACCAACGAGCCGATACGGATGCCGCGCATCGTGCCTTGCACCTCAATCGTGGCTTCGGGCGCAGTGGCGAGGCTGCGGGTTTGGTAGGCTGCGGCATCATACACAAACTCTATGTCTTCCGGGCGCTGGTCCTTGCGGACGGAAGGCTGGCGCGGAACAAGCGTGTTGATGCCGTAATCGGACAGGTTGTAATCCGTTGCGGTGTAGTTGATTACGGAAACCTGAGGCGTTGCCCCGAAAGGCACGGCCAAAAGCTGGTGCGAGACCAGCAGTTCAGGTGTGCCGATTTCGCCCGAAGCATAGGTGCCTTCGATGGCGATTTCGGAGAAGATGCCACGTTCAGTGGCCAGTTCGATGCTCTCGATGGAGCCGTAGCTGAAGGTGGCGCGAAGCGACGAGAAGTCGCTCTTCACGATTTCAGCTTTCGTTTCGTGGCGCAAGTCGATGCGGCCATTCTGCGCCATGGCGAAAATTGTGCTCATGGCCAAAACTAGGAGTAGAGTTAGTTTTTTCATATTTGAATGAGTTGGATAATTGGGCGCAAAAATAGAAAAAACATTCATTTTTTTGGACGGTCAAAGGTGCAAAACTATTTTTTTTTTGTGCTAAACAATACAATGGAAGAGAATTTTTCCTACTTTTGCAGAAAAACATGAAAATTCATACAAATCACAAAAATCAAATCATCATGGAAGCAGAAAACGGAAAGTACATCTTTGGTGTAGTGAAAGTGGGCGAAAGAGGGCAAATCGTCATCCCCAAGGAAGCCCGTGAAGTTTATGGAATCAAGCCAGGCGACAGCTTGCTTGTGCTCGGCGATTCGAAAGGCATGGCCATTCTTAAAACGGAGATCTTCCAAGATAAAATCGATGAAATGTTAGGAGGAACTGATCATGGAACGCAAGCATTGGATTGACAATTTGCGCTGGGTGACAGTGCTTTTGGTGCTGTTCTATCACGTCATTTATTTCTACAACAACAAAGGTGTCTTTGGTGGCGTCGGCGGTTTTGGCGAATATCCAGAATGCCCGCAGTATCAGGATGTTGTGATGTATTTTCTCTATCCTTGGTTCATGCCGCTGCTGTTTTTGCTGGCGGGCATGGGTTCCCGCTATGCTTTACAGAGGCAATCGCCCAAGGAATGGTTCAAGACGCGCACCCGCAAGCTGTTGGTACCCGGCACGATAGGCCTCTTTGTGTTCCATTGGATGGTTGGGTATTTCAACTCCATGAAACCGCTGCTGGTTGGGGAGAATCTTGCCGATGGGCTGCCATTGTTAGCGAAATACTTTATATGGACTGTCAGCGGCACGGGGCCGCTGTGGTTCGTCCAAGTGCTGTGGCTGCTGAGTCTTGTGCTGCTTTTGGTGCGTGCAATAGACAAAAACGACAAACTTTGGAATTGCTGCGGGAAGACCAATCTTTTGGTTATCATCCTGTTAGGCGTATTATTTTGGGTCGGTGAGCAAACCTTGGTCAAGCATCCTCGCCCTGAATCGTTGGACGGCCTTTTGAACTTGTACAAGCCCGTTTTCTACCTCATTCCTTTCCTCTTGGGCTATTTCGTGTTCTCGCACGATGAGGTTCAAGAAAAACTCGAAAAGGCTTGGATTCCACTGTTGGCCGGTGCTATCGTGGCAGGCACGGTGCTGATAATCACTACTTTTGGGCAGGACAACACTTCGCCACAATATTTGGGCAGTCCGCTCAACTGCCTTTACGGCTGGCTGATGTGCCTCGCGATGATGGCATGGTTCAAGGCAAAATTCAACCGCACGGGAGCCTTTGCCGACTATATGACCCGCAACAGTTTCGGAGTCTATATTCTTCATTATCTGGTGATTGTCGCGTTGGGCTACATGATGAAACATTACACCTCGTTGGCTCCTTGGATGATATACGCCATCCTTTTCGTGGCGGTGATGACGATTCCGTTTGCACTGAACGAAATCATCAAAAGGATACCGTTCATTCGCTGGTGCGTGTTGGGAATAAAAGGAAAACAGTAAAATTTTGCATAGCAACTTGAAAATTATTCAAGAAGATGTTCAAGATTTTACTACTTTTGCAGCATAAAACCCAAAAAAAGAAATGAAGAACCCTTTGATTCAATTTGGAAATATGCCGATGGATTTCGCTGCCGTGGCTTCTTTGTTCCCTGAAACCAAGTGCAAACACAACAAGGTCAGTTCGTTAGAAAAGAGAGGCGACTTGATTCGGCTGAAGCAAGGGCTGTATGTGACTAATTCGCAGGTTTCGGGACAAAGACTGTCGGAGGTTTTGGTTGCCAATCATCTTTATGGCCCTTCGTATGTATCGCTCCAATATGCTTTGAGGTATTATGGCTTGATTCCCGAGCAAGTTTTCACAGTAACTTCTATGACCTTGAAACATAGTAAGGTTTTTCATACGCCTTTGGCAAGGTTTGAATATGTCCATGTTGATGATGAGGTTTTCCCGATAGGCATCAAGGAAGCAAAGACCGAAAACGGGTCGTCTTTTCTGATTGCTACTCCGGAAAAAGCCTTGTGCGATTTGATTTCCGACATCTCGCACCTCAATCTTCGTTATCGGAAGGAAATTTTGGTGTGGCTGGAAGAAGACATTCGTTTCGATATGGATGAATTGTTTCACTTCGATACGAGCATTTTGCGCGAATATGCCAAGGTGGGAAAGAAGAAGACGATGATAAATCAACTCATTAAAATCATAGAATCATGAGTACGATTTTTGACCAAATGTTGGCCCGTTATGGCGACTTGCCTGAAGGAAAGTTATGGAACGCCAAATACGAAGTGACGCAACAGATTGCCTTGGCTGGATTGCATAGAGGTGGATTTTTCAACAAGGCCGCTTTTTATGGAGGCACTTGCTTGCGGCTTTTCCATGACTTGAAGCGATATTCTGAAGACATGGATTTTACTTTGCTGATGGAAGACCCGACGTTTCATCTCGAAAACTATTTTCAGGCCGTCATTGACGAGTTCAAATTGACAGGCCGCGATGTGACCCTCACCAAAAAAGATAAACTGACCCTTGGCAAGGTGGAATCGGCCTTCTTGAAAGATGAGACAGATGTTTACAACTTGACTTTCCAGACAGAGAAAAGTCTCAAAGTCAAGATAGAAATTGACATCAAGCCACCGTTGGAGTTCCAAACGGAATACAAGAAATTAAACCATCCCGGTACGTTTTTGGTGCGTTGCATGACGCTTCCATGCCTCTACGCCGGAAAGATGCACGCTTTGGCTTTCCGTACATGGAAAACAAGAGTCAAGGGTCGCGATTGGTACGATTTTGAATGGTATATTAACAATAAGACACCTCTCGACTATAACCATCTGAGAACCAGAATCAAAGAATTTAATGGCTTGGATTTGAGTCAAGATGATTTCCTCAAGTTATTGAAAGAACGATTTGCTTCGACGGATATTGAATTGGTCAAGGCGGATGCGCTACGTTTTGTCGAAAACGATTGGGAACTCGACATCTGGAGCAACGACTATTTCCTCCAATTAGCCGATAGGATTAAGTTTGTATAACAATGAAAACCAATAAATTATACGCCGATATTCTTGCGAAACAAGACCTTGCCCAAGTCGAAGGCCTCTCCCGTTTCTTCAAGACGGGCAAGGGGCAATACGGCGAGGGAGACAAATTCTTGGGTATCAAGGTGCCAGCGACGCGCGAAGTGGTGAAAGCGTGTTGGAAAGAAACAAGTTTTGAGGACTTGGAAACCTGCATCGCCTCCGAATACCACGAAATGCGTCTCGCCGCCTTGCTGACTTTGGTTCAGATATTCAAACACGCCAAAAAAGACAAGGCCTTGCAACAACAATGTGTTGATTTCTATCTCGCTCATACGCAATACATTAATAATTGGGATTTGGTGGATTTGTCGTGTTACGAACTGCTCGGCATTTGGCTTTTGGACAAGGACAGAACCTTGCTTTACGACCTCGCCCGCGACGGCAAGACGATTTGGGAACAACGGATTGGGATGGTGAGCACGATGCAGTTCATCCGCCATGGGCAATTGGATGATACTTACGTCATTGCAGACATTTTCTTGGCCAGACCGAAGCCTTTGCACGACCTTTTACAGAAGGCCGTCGGCTGGCTGTTGCGCGAAGCTGGAAAACGTGATGAGCAACGCCTGAAAAACTGGCTCTCAACGCGATACACAACCATGCCGCGCACGATGCTCCGCTATGCGATTGAGAAATTTTCAGAAAATGAACGCCAAAAATTCATGCACCATGCCTGACATCCAACTCCACCATATCGAACAAGGCCAAGGCCAGCCGCTGATTCTGCTTCACGGCAACGGTGAAGACAGCAGTTATTTCGAGCACCAAATCAGCGCGTTTTCGGAGAAATATCGCGTCATTGCCATCGACACGCGCGGTCATGGGAAGTCGCCACGCGGCGTGAAGCCATTCACCATCAAGCAGTTCGCGGAGGACTTGCACGACTTCATGGACGCGAAAGGTATCGCGAAAGCCAATATTTTGGGCTTCTCCGACGGCGGCAACATCGCCCTGACCTTCGCTTTGAAATATTCAGAACGGGTTGAAAAACTGATACTTAACGGCGCCAACCTCAATCCTCGCGGCGTGAAACCGCTATACCAATGGCCCATCGAAATGGGCTATCGCATCGCGAAACTGTTTGCCAACAAGGACGAAAAAGCAAAGAAAAACGCCGAAATGCTCGGCCTGATGGTCAATGAGCCGCATTTCGAACCTTCGGAATTGGCACGTCTGACCATGCCTGTCTTGGTTGTGGCTGGCACGAAAGATATGATCAAGGAATCGCACACGAGGCATATTTACAACAGTTTGCCCAATGCGCAGCTGGCCATCCTCAAAGGCGACCACTTCGTGGCAAACAAGAACCCAGAAGCCTTCAACGCGATGGTGAGGGTTTTTCTGTCGGGTTACAGCATCCGCCATGCCATGATGGACGACCTGCCGACCATCCTCAGCCTTCGCGACCGAGCCCGCGAAATCATGCGCAGCTATGGCAACACCTTCCAATGGCCTGACGGCTATCCGCGTGACGACATGTTCCGAAAGGACATCGAATCGGGCGGAAGCTATATCATGGCCAACGAATCGGGCGCGATTGTCGGCACATTTGCCTTGCTGCCCAGCCCCGAGGTGACCTACAACGTGATTTACGACGGCCAATGGCTTGACAATGAGCCATATCACGTCATTCATCGCATTGCCAGCACACCCGATTCGCACGGCATTTTGGACGCGGTGTTGGACTTCAGCGAGAGCCAAGTTCCCAACATCCGCATCGACACGCACGAAGCCAACATCATCATGCGGAAGGGCTTGGAAAGACACGGTTACCAATACTGCGGCATCATCCACCTATTGAATGGGGATGAAAGGCTGGCGTTCCAGAAACGCATTTAATCAATATTCTCGATAATCTTGTCCTCCTCGCTCAGGTCGGGAATCAGCCTTTGAATGGCCTTGTAGCGGTAGAAGAACCGTATGGCGATGACGCGCACCACCGTGTAGGCGGGAATGGCCACCAGCATCCCGACCGTGCCGCCGAGGTGGCCGGCCATGAGCAAGACGATGAAGATTTCCAACGGGTGCGCCTTGATGCTCGTCGAGTAAATGACAGGCTGGTAGATGAAGTTGTCGATGAGCTGCGCCCCGAACATGATGGCAAAAATGATGAGGGCGAAAATCCAAACGTTAACGTCCAAGCCAGCGCCGATGCTGAACTTGAGCAGCACGCCGAGAATGATGCCGATGGCCTCGCCCATGAGCGGGCCAACGTAGGGTATCATGTTGAGCAAACCCGCAATGAAGGCGATGCCCAAGGCATAGCTGACAGGCAGCCGCGCAATGAGCCACAACCCGAGGAAATCGACCACGGCCACGCCCACCATCTCGATGATGAGGCCGACAAAATAGCGCGAAAGCAACTGCTTGATGTCGTTCAACGTCTTGCCCAAGGTAATCTCATGCTTGTCGGGAACAAAGGCACTGACGATTTTCTCAAACAGCGTGTCGTCCTTGATGAAGAAAAACGAGATGAACACCACCGAAAACAGCCCCACGAAGGCACTCGACACCACCGAAGCCACCGAGCCGACGATGCCGCTCACGTTGTTGAAACTCACCAGATCCTTAAGTTTGTCCACCAAAATGGAGGCCATGTCGAAATCGCGGCCCAAGCTGGGAAAGGTGGCCACAAGCCATGCGTTCAGCGAATCGATGGGATTCGACTCGAAGTAAACGCTCCCGCTCATCGCCGAAATGTCGTGCACAATGTTGGAAACCAAAGGGATGATTTGCGTGACAAGAAAGCTGAGAATCAGAATGATGACCACGATGGTCAGCACGGCCAAAAGCCAGTTGGGAGCCTGCCTGCCCTTGACTTTGACTTTGCGCAGGCGGGTCATGATTGGGTAGCCAACCAGCGACACCACGAAGGCTACGATGATGTAAACCAGCACATTCCTGAAGTACCAGCACAAGGCCAAAACTGTTGCCAACATGCCCAATTTGATGAGGTAACCAGCCAGTCTTTCGGTGTTTCTTTCGTTTTCCATGTCTTGAAATCCACATTTGGAGCCACAAAGGTAGTTTTTTTTCCGAAAATCGCGCTTTTCGGCGAAAAATTTGAGGCGTTTGCGGAAAATAGCGTACTTTTGCTTCCCGTATTTCCAATTTCAAGCACCATGAAAAGCGCAACAAAATACGGGTTCGACAACGAAAAATACCTCAAAATCCAGTCTGAGCACATCAAGGAGCGCATCGCCAAGTTCGGCGACAAGCTCTATCTCGAATTTGGCGGCAAGCTCTTCGACGACTTCCACGCCAGCCGCGTGTTGCCGGGTTTCCAGCCCGACAGCAAGCTGAAAATGTTGCTTCAGCTGGTCGAGGTGGCCGAAATCATCATCGTCATCAGCGCGGTCGACATTGAGAAGAACAAGGTGCGCGGCGACTTGGGCATCACCTACGACGTGGATGTGCTGCGCCTCCGCGAGGAATTTATGAGCCGCGGCTTCATGGTGAACTCCGTCGTGGTCACGCACTACAACGGCCAAGCCAGCACCGATGCCTACCGCAAACGCTTGGAGCGCATGGGCATCAAGGTGTATTACCACCGCATCATCGAGGGCTATCCGAACAACGTGGCGCTCATTGACTCCGACGAAGGCTTTGGCCGCAACGACTATGTGGAAACCACACGCCCCTTGGTAGTGGTCACGGCACCCGGACCGGGAAGCGGCAAAATGGCCGTCTGCCTGAGCCAGCTCTATCAGGAAAACAAGCGCAATATCAAGGCAGGCTACGCCAAGTTTGAGACTTTCCCCGTCTGGAACTTGCCGCTGAAGCACCCCGTCAACGTGGCCTACGAAGCCGCCACCGCCGACCTCAGCGACGTGAACATGATCGACCCGTTCCACCTCGAAGCCTACGGGAAAACCGCCGTCAACTACAACCGAGACATCGAAATCTTCCCCGTGCTGAACGCCATCTTCGAGAGCATCTACGGCGAGAATCCCTACAAGTCGCCGACCGACATGGGCGTGAACATGGTGGGCTATTGCCTCTGCGACGACAAAACCTGCTGCGAAGCCTCCTGTCAGGAAATCATCCGCCGCTACTACACCGCGCTTTGCGAATTGGCACAAGGCAAAGGCTCTGAAAACGAGGTGAACAAAATCGCTTTGCTGATGAAACAGGCCAAGATAACCACCGCCCTGCGCAAGACCACCATCGTTGCCAAGGAACGCAAGGAAACGGAAGGCAAGGCCTCTGCCGCCATCGAACTGGCCGACGGCACCCTCATCACGGCCCACACCAGCGACCTGCTTGGCCCAAGCGCGGCATTGATTTTGAACGCCACCAAACATATAGCTGGAATCCCGCATGAGGTGAAACTCATCCCGCAGGCTATGATTGAGCCAATCCAAACCACCAAGGTCAGCTTCTTGCACGGCAACAATCCGCGCCTCCATACTGATGAAGTGCTTGTAGCCCTTTCCATGCTCAGCCTTTGGGACGAAAACTGCAAGAAAGCCCTTGAATGTTTGCCACAACTCAATGGCTGTCAGGTGCATAGCACAGTAATGCTCAGCGAGGTCGATCAGAAAATCTTCAAGAAACTCGGCATCGGCCTCACCTGCGACCCTGTGGCGAAGAAATAGTTTCAGAAGGTTCGTATTGCCCTAACGAAAAACGTTTGAGTTTTCAGCGTGTCGGCGACGATGGTTTGGCCATTGCGCACAAAAGCCGCCGCCGCGCCGCGTGTGCCCGTTTCGGTGCTCGACCAGTAGGTTTTGCCTTCCAATGTCGGATAGCCCATCGAGGCCAAGGTGGCGTTCACCGCCTCTTGGTTCTGGAGCAGGTAGCGAAGCTCGGTGCTTGAAGGCACATACCACTGCTTTTTGTTGATCATGCGGTGATCGTAATGGACGAGATGCCAAGTGTTTCGCTGGTAGCTCCATTTGATGGCGGGAAAGTTGCGCAAGTCGTAGTTTGACGAAACGATGTTGGTGTTATTCCATCCATCGTAGGGGTTGGTTCCTCCAGTTTCGTTGTTGATGTGGCTTGGAGTGCACCAAGGCTCGTGGGTTTCTTCGAGACTGATCATCAAGCCGCTTGTGCCGCCCGCTGTGGTGAAAAACACGATACCTTGCAGGGTGTCGTTGCTGAAGTAGTCGCCGATTTGGTAAGAAGGATATACCAGTGCCGAGCCACTGCCGCCTTGCGATTCGTATTTGTTGCAGGCAGCAAAGGCTATGCAAACTGCGACAAGAAAAAGAACGTTTTTCATGGTCTTAATGTTCTTTTTTGAAAGATGGCTGCATCAAATGCAAAGCGTTTCTTGCCCGTCTGGGCAATCCTAACCTACCAGTCAGAATCCCAGTCAGTACTGCCACTGTCCCACGAGTCGCTTCCGCTGTCCCAGTCGCTGTCGCTATCCCAATCGCTGTAGTCGTCGCTGTGGCTGCCTGAGTCGTACCAATAAGTGGTTTCAAAGTCCTTGCCAACATGGCTGTCAATTTGGAAATCCTTGGCGTTTTTGTCCGTGATGTCAATCTTCTCGTCAGACTTGTACCAATTGTCGGCATCTTTGTCATAATAGTACCACGTCGAGTTTTGGTGGTAATACTGGGTGCCGTTGTAGTTGTAGTAGCCGTTGGGTGGCGTGGTGTCTAAGATGGCCGCCAAGATACACATGGCGAAAAAGATGATAATGGTTATCAGACAGCCTCTCTTCTTTTTCTTTTTGACAGGCTGTTGTGGCTTTTTGCCCGTTGTACTGTTGCCTTTTTGATCGGCAATCTCGGCCTTCAGGCGTTGGTACAGCTCGTTGACGGCATACTGCTCGTCGGAGCCTTGGTAACGGACGGCACGCTCGCCGGTCGACTTGTTTTTGTAAACCACGTATTTGCCAAGGTTGTCTCGGTAGATGCCGAAAGCCTTCGGCTCACGGATGTCCTTGCCGATGAAGAACCTGGTGATTTCCTCGGGCGGCAGATGATGAGCCACATACCACTCTTTCAGTTCCTCGATGGTCTTGGGTTGCTCTTTGGCCGTGCGGTGGACACCCGAAAGGGGTGCGCCGCATTTGGGACAGGTCTTACTGGAATCATCGATCAACGCACCGCAGTAATCGCATTTGATTTGCATCTGCTTTACTTTTTGGGTTTCAACTCGTCGAAAATCATGTTGCGCAGGTTCGCAATCGGGACGCGCACTTGGTTCATCGTGTCGCGGTCGCGGACGGTGACGCAGTTATCGACCAAAGTGTCATTATCGACGGTAACACACATCGGCGTACCGATGGCATCTTGTCTTCTGTAGCGCTTGCCGATGGAATCCTTCTCCTCGTATTGGCACATGAAGTCAGCCTTCAGCGAGTCGATGATTTCGCGGGCCTTCTCCGGCAGACCGTCTTTCTTGACCAACGGCAGCACCGCGACCTTATAAGGCGCAAGCACGGGCGGCAGCTTCAGCACCACGCGCTCCGAGCCGTCTTCCAACTTCTCTTCAGTATAAGCGTTGCTGAACATGGCGAGGAACATGCGGTCGAGGCCGATGGAGGTCTCGATGACGTAAGGCGTGTAGCTCTCGTTGGTGTCGGGGTCGAAGTATTGGAGTTTCTTGCCTGAGTATTTGGCGTGGGCCGAGAGGTCGAAGTCGGTGCGGCTGTGAATGCCTTCCAGCTCCTTGAAACCGAAGGGGAAGTCAAACTCGATGTCGGTGGCGGCGTTGGCGTAGTGGGCCAGTTTCTCATGGTCATGGAAGCGGTATTTCTCGGCGGGAATGCCCAACGAAAGATGCCAGTTGAGGCGTTCCTGTTTCCATTGCTTGAACCAGTCGAGTTCGGTGCCAGGGCGGACGAAGAACTGCATTTCCATCTGCTCAAACTCCCTCATGCGGAAAATGAACTGGCGCGCCACAATCTCGTTGCGGAAGGCTTTTCCGGTTTGGGCGATGCCAAACGGAATCTTCATGCGGCCGGTCTTCTGCACGTTGAGGTAGTTCACGAAGATGCCTTGGGCCGTCTCGGGACGCAGGTAAATCGTGTCGGAGCCTTCGGCCACGCTGCCCATCTTGGTGGCGAACATGAGGTTGAACTGGCGCACGTCGGTCCAGTTGCGGGTGCCGCTGATGGGACAGACGATTTCGAGGTCGAGGATGAGCTGTTTGATGGCTTCGAGGTCGTTGGCTTCCATGGCACTATACAGCCTGTGGCCGATTTCCTCGATTTTGGCTTTGTATTCCAAAACGCGCGGGTTGGTGGTCACGAACTGTTCTTCGTTGAAGGCGTCGCCGAAGCGTTTGCGGGCTTTCTCCACCTCTTTATTAATCTTCTCCTCGATTTTGGCGATATGGTCCTCAACGAGCACATCGGCGCGATAGCGTTTCTTCGAGTCGCGGTTGTCGATGAGGGGGTCGTTGAAAGCGTCCACGTGCCCCGAGGCCTTCCAAGTGGTGGGGTGCATGAAGATGGCCGCATCGATGCCGACAATGTTCTCGTGCATCTGCACCATGGCCTTCCACCAATATTCGCGGATGTTTTTCTTCAGTTCCACGCCGTTTTGGCCGTAGTCGTAAACGGCTGAAAGTCCGTCATAAATCTCGCTCGACTGGAAGATGAAGCCATATTCCTTCGCATGAGCAGTAATTTTCTTGAAAAAATCTTCTTGGTTCATAGTGATTGTTTTGCTTGATTTTGAGCGCAAAATTACAGTTTTTTGGGGCTTGGTTGCAAAAAATGAGTGAAAACCGTTCAAATATGGACGAAAACGCCTATCTTTGCGGCACAAACGGACCAAGTTTGCCTTACTTCTTACAAACTTCCAAGGTTCATTCAGGCAAGCGATTTCCGTTTTTCAAGTCTAATACAGGCCTAAGCGAGGCTTACTTCTCTTCAGAAACCCCAACTCGGGGTGTGTGCATTCAGCTTCGCAATTGTCTTATTTAATTGAACAACCATGAACGAACAATCTTTCCAAAGAGTTGCCCTGCGCCATAGGGCAATTTTTTTGCCAATCGAAAAAGCGCAACTAACTGACAATTACCAACCTACAGTCCCAGCAATGGCTTTTGTGGCCCGCCTGCGCGAAAATGGCTACAGCGTGAACGAGGAGTTTTTGCACGCCTTGACGAAGGTTTCAGCCAACAAATTGGCCGACATCACCGCGTTGATTAATGAGGTGTTGGGTGTCAAACTCAACTGGGCGCCGTTGGTGAAAGGTTGGGACGTGCCCACGGGCGAAACCCGCGCCGACCATATCATCACACTGATTGCCAATGTTTTCGGCGAGGAATTTGGCTTCAAAGGCACCACATTGCCCTGCGGCCATCTGATTCCCGAAGGCACTTTCCCCTTGGAGCGCTACAACGGCTGCCCGTTCTGCGGCACACCGTTTCGCACCGCCGATTTCGTCTATCACGGCCAAGGCAGCAAACTGAAGGAACTGCGTTTGTTTACGAAGGACGACATAGAGAAAACCTTCCTCTCGCTGCTCACTTCGCCAACGCCCTTGGATGCCACGCAACTCGACTCGCTGAAACTGCTGCTCCCGCTGATGGAATTGCCTGAAAACGTCGCCATACCGATGAAAGAAACCTGCATGGTCGTGGTGCAAAGCCTCATCGCCAAGGGCGAAGGGGAGAAGGCCGCCCAACTGCTGACTACGCCGACAGACATTTTGCGTTTCCTTTGGTTTGAAAAGACGGGCTTGGTGAAAATCATCGAGCCGAAACACTTGGTGGAACAGGCGCGAAAAGCCAACCGCAATCATTGGATGCCAGCCGACCAAAGCGATGAGAAAGCCGAGGAAAAACGTCGGGAACTGAAGCTGAAATACGATCGCACGATGTGCCGCACGGTGGCCGTCTGGCTCAATGCGCTCCCGATGTCGGCGCGACAGGTGGCCGAAAACATGAACCCCAAACGCGGCATGTGGGTGCGCATGATTCGCGCCCTGCGCCTCGGCGAATATTCGCGCAAGCAAGGCTTTGAACATCTGGCCGAAATCTTGGACGTGTTCTACAAGCAGGATTACCAGACTTGGATGGGACAACTTGATGAAGCTCAAAGACATAACGACGCGCAGGAAGTGCTGTCGATGCTGAAACAGCGTCCGGGAATGTTCGCCCGATGCCTCTTTGCCACGATGCTGCGTTTTGGCAAAGACAACACCTTGAAGGCATTTGAAAGTGTGGCCGACAAGCTGCCGGCGCGCTTGGTGCTCTCGTTGGGCAATGCCGCCGAAGCTTATTTCGACGTGGAGCGCAACCGCCTCGCCCGACCCATCACGGGTGGCACCTACAATTTGGAACCCAATGCTTTGCTCCAACTCTATAGTGAAGACGAGCGAAAAGATATGGTAAAGTCGGTTAATTCGCTGTATGCCAACACAATGCAAAAGCGTTTTGCGCAAATCCCGACCGAGGCCAAAACCATCTACATCGACCCGCTGCTGTACGATATTCCCGTCAGCATTGGCGACCGTTCCACCACTGTTCAAGACACCTCGTGCGCCTTGCAGGGCACGCGCTTCCATGTGGAAGGCGACTCGGTGCGCCTTTTCATGCAATGGGGGAAAGACCTGCCCGCCCAGCACTTGGATATGGACCTGAGCTGCCGCATCGCCATGAACGACGGCACGGTGACGCAATGCGCCTATTTCGAGCTGACCGCTCCGGGAGCCAAGCACTCTGGCGACATTCAGCGCATTCCCAACAAGGTGGGTACGGCGGAATACATCGAGCTTTCGATTCCCGAGTTGGACAAAGCCGGCGCGAAATATGTGATGTTCACCTGCAACGCCTACACTAATGGCACTTTGTCGCCCAACTTGATGGTAGGCTGGATGAACTCGGCCTATCCCATGAAGATTTCCAATAGCAATGGCGTGGCCTACGACCCTTCGACGGTGCAGCATATTGTACGCATCAGTGAAGGAAACCTCAGCAAAGGCTTGGTTTTTGGCATCTTGGATGTCGCCGCTCGCGAAATCGTATGGTTGGAAATGCCCTTCACGGGCCAAACCGTCTTGGATGCCGACCAAAAGAGCATAGAAACATTGCTGCTTCGCCTGAAAGAAAAAATGTCCGTCGGGCAACTCCTTGACTTGAAGCGCGAAGCACAGCAACTCACCAGCGTCGAAGACAAGGATTCCGCCGATGAAGTTTACACTTACGAATGGGCTTTGAATCCCGCCGAAGTAAGCGGGGTGCTGTTTATATAATCAGCATGGCATCCCCATAGGTGAAGAAGCGGTACTTCTCCGCGATGGCTTCCTTGTAGGCCTTCATCAGCACGTCGTAGCCGGCAAAGGCCGCCACCTCCATCATCATCGACGACTTGGGCAGGTGGAAGTTGGTGATCATGCGGTTGGCCACCGAGAAGGTGTATGGCGGGAAGATGAACTTGTTCGTCCAGCCGTTGAACGGCTTGATTTTCCCACTGATGGTCATGGCGGTTTCGAGAGCCTTTAGCGAGGTGGTGCCCACGGCAAACACGTTGTTGTGTCGGGCATTGGCCTCGTTGACCAAATTGGCGCAGTCCTCGCTGATGTGCATTTCTTCCGAGTCGGGCTTGTGCTTGGTGAGGTCTTCCACTTCGATGTCGCGGAAGTTGCCCATCCCTGGGTGCAGGGTCAGCTCGGCGAAGGTGCCGCCCAGAAGCTCGATGCGTTTCATCAGGATTTTGCTGAAGTGCATTCCGGCGGTCGGGGCCGAAACGGCGCCTTCCACCTTGGCGTAGATGGTTTGGAAGTTCTCGGCGTCTTCGGGAGTTTCCTCGCGGGTGATTTCCTTGGGCAGCGGCGTGTGGCCCAACGAGGCCAAGGTTTTCTTGAACTCGTCGTAGGAGCCGTCGTAAAGGAAACGCAAGGTGCGCCCGCGCGAGGTGGTGTTGTCGATGACCTCCGACACCAATTCGTCGCCCTCGCCGAAATAGAGCTTGTTGCCGATGCGGATTTTGCGTGCAGGGTCAACCAGCACATCCCACAGGCGGCTCTCAGGGTCGAGTTCGCGAAGCAGAAGCACCTCGATTTTCGCTCCGGTTTTCTCTTTTTCACCATACAGCTTGGCGGGGAAAACCTTGGTGTTGTTGATGACGAACACGTCGCCATCGGTCACATAGTCCACCAAGTCCTTGAAGATGCGGTGTTCTATTTTTCCGGTCTTGCGGTCAACGACCATCAGTCGGGCCTCGTCGCGGTTCTGAGTCGGGTGGAGCGCAATCAGTTCGCTCGGCAAGTTGAATTTGAAATGGGAGAGTTTCATTAATATGTAAAGTTTTGATATTCTTCCGTTTTTTGAGCCGCAAAGATAATGCAGAACGGAGGGCTTGTCAAGTTTTTTTTCTAATAGTCTGATTTACAACAAGCAGATGAGAAAACTCAGTTTGCGTATAAAACGCGATATGATGACTTCTGACCATGACCTTTGATGGTTTTCATCCAAGCGGAAGTTGTCAGGGGTCAATGGTCATGGTCAGAAGAAATTTCAGCTTAATTCTGAATCATTTCACCACCAATTTTCGCGTCGCCACGCTGCCGCCGAGAATCTTCACGGTGTAGATGCCGGCAGGCCACCGGCTCACGTCGATAGTGCGCTCGCCTTCCACGGCGAAGGCCGCCATCACCTGCCCCTGGCTGTTGAGCACCATCACACTGACAGCGCCCTTGTCGTAGTCGGTGCGGAGCGTGAACTGCCCATTGGCGGGATTGGGATAGATGTCGGCTGCAAAAGCCGCATCGGGCGTTTCGGGGTGAAGGCTGGTGAGCACGTTCTCGTTGTTGCTGTAAGTAACGACCTTGCCCGCTACACGCAACACCGGATTGTCGGGGGCGGCACACTCGGTGCAAGTCACGCCATTGACGCAGTCGGGGTGGTTGGGGTGGCATAGGTCGAGATAGGTCGGGTCGAATTGATAGAACAGTTCGGCTTGTCCGGCAGCGACGTAATCCGTCAGGCCGTAGTCCCAAACGAGGGCGATGCTGCCTGGGCACCATCCGCTGCGCGGGTAAGTCCAAGTGCCGTTTTGCGGCTGGCATCCGGCTGGATTGGGGGTGCAGATGCGCCACAGGTGCTGGTCGTACTTGTTCTGCCCGTTCACCAGAATGTGGTGCGTGGCCTCGTAGAATTCGGCGGCGTTGCCCGTGTTGAAGGTGTTGGCCGTGCCGCTGCTCCAGTTGTGGCCGGTGGTGGTGATTTTCAGCTTGGCGGCTTGGGCATTTTCGCTGAAAGGATAATTGACGATGGGCACGGGTTGCTGGTTGGCATAGTCGCCGAAAGCGAAGGTGCCAAACCAAATCTCGTCCACGTCGGCATAGAGGTAGTCGGGTGTGCCTTTGGTGAAGCTGAAAACCAAAGTGGGATTGTAGCCGCTGCCGCTCCACGATTCCATGTAGAACTCCATTTCCACCAAGCCTTGCAGCACGGAGGTGAAGTCGCTCACGTCCAAGTCGTCGTTGCACTGCACGCCGAAGGGTGTGATGTAGCGGAACAGTTCGACCCACTCGCCTCTGTAGTTGCGCACCCTCACGCCGCCAACGCGGTCGTAGCCGTCGCAGTTGCCGTTTACGCATGTGTGGTCGTAATGGGCCAAAATCTCCTTGAACGCGCCCACGTGCGAAGGCATCACATACTCGCCTTTCGCGCTGTGCACCGAGGGCGTGCAAACAAGGTCGCCGTTCATCGTCACCACGTCCAATTGGCTGTCAATCTGGTTGGTGACTTCAAAATCAGTGTGACAAGTCGTCGTTTTCCCGCCACTTTGGGTGACGCTGACACTCAGGCCATAGTTGGTGTAACCCAAAGGAGTGAAAAATCCATAGTAATAGCCGTTTTCAGGGTTGTCAGGATAGTCGGTCTTCAAAGGAATCTCCATGCCATCGACGCTCGCCGTGATTTCGGTGAACTTGATGACTTCGGGATGCTCAATATAGGCCGAAACGACAATCATGACAGGGTGAAGGTCTTCCATATACACTTTTGTTCCTTCGTATGGCCTGCGGATTTTCACTTCCGGATCGTAGGCATACGGATCGACCACTTCAAAGCTTTTCACCACATCAGGCGCGGGCAGCCAAGTGGCGTTGCCGGCCTGCGTGGCCTTGAACTTGACGATGCCCGTTTCGCCCGTCAAGGTCAAAATGTTGCCATTAATCGTGGCGGGGCCTTCCATCATCTCAAAGCTGACCGGCAGTCCTGATGAGGCGGTGGCTACAAGGGTAATCGGGTCGTTGAATGTCAGTTGGTTGGGTATGTCGGCCATGTCTATGAGCTGGGCATTGCCGTCGGGCTGCTGGCGCACAAGGAGGTTGTCGAAGCCGCCCGTGCCGCCTTGCGAGTGGAAGAAGAGGCCGTCCCACACTTGGTAGTCGTTCTTGTCGCCGCTGCCTGGCGTGAGGTTCATGCAAACGTTGGTGCAGCCCGCCATCTGGATCCATTCGCCTTCGCAATTGGGTTTGACGAACACGGTGACGGCACCTGCGCCGCCGTAAGCAGTGAAGTCGAACGAGAGCTTGTAGCGCGTCCAGCCGCCTTGTTCGTAGTCGAAGGGGATGCTTGAGCCGTCGGGCAGGCACACTTTGGCGTGTCCGCTGTCGCCTTGGCTCTTGATGAAGATATATACGCCGCCGTCGGGGTCGGTCATGCCGGGCAGGATGTGTCCGTCGCCGTCGGCATCGAAGCCCACGCCGAAGAAACTGCCCCACCATGTGCGGAACATGTCCATTTCGAGGTCCATGATGCCGCCGTTTTGGAAGTTGAAATCAAAGTCGGGCGAGGCTTTGCGCGTGGCGGTGCGTCCCACGCCCGAACCACCGTAGGGATACCAGATGGCCATGCTTTCATCGGGGGCCATGTCGGAGCCGCACACGTAGGCCACATCAAAGTCTTGCGATGAAGTCGCGGTTTGGTAATGTGTCTTCCAGCCGTCCTGACCGTTGAGGTTTTGCGAGCCTTCGTTGAGGTTGTTGAAATCGTAAAGATGTTCCACTTGCGCCGTTCCGAGCGCGGCCAGCAAGCTGAACACTGCGAGCAAAATGTTTTTCTTCATGGCAATTGTGTTTTGATTTTGGGCACAAAAATAATAAATCTGACAAAAAGTGAAACGCAGTTTGCAAAAAATGTTCTATTTTTGCCATTTCTTAGCATTCGAAATTATGAGGAAATTGTTTCATGCAACCCTAGCTTTATTGCTTGCCGCCGGTGTCATGTCATCGTGCAACACAAGGGTGGATCTTTATGCCGATTACAAGGATGTTACAGTGGTTTACGGACTGCTCGACATCACGCAAGACACGAACTATGTGAAGATTGTCAGGGCTTTTTCGGGCAGCGATGAAACGCCCATCGACGCCAATCAGGTGGCCTTGATTGCCGACTCGTGCAACTATCCAGGCCGGCTTGATGCGCGCATTGTGGAACTCAAGTCGACGTTGGGCAACAGCTACACCGCAACCGGACGCGAGATTGTGCTTGACACGATGACCGTCCATAACAAGAAGCCGGGGCCGTTCTACTATCCCAACCAACGGGTTTACTATACCACCGAAAGGTTCAACTCGAACACCGCGACCACGAAATACAAATACAGGCTGGTCATCAACAAGGTTTCTGACACCATCAGCTCCGAAACTGGCATTGTGGGCGGCGACGGTTTCAGGATCATCACCAACTCGGTCATTTTCAGGGCCGAAGCGGGCGACATGATAGGAAAGGTCAAATTCGTTCCTGCCGACAACGCCGTGGTTTACGAGGTGAAAATGGCATTCAACTACAAGGAAAAACGCCCCGGGCAAGACACCGTTTATAAAAAACTGGACTGGTCATTGGGAACAAGAAGCGTTTCCGAATTGGATACCGAGAACATGATGTTTGTCGTCAGCTACAGCCAAGGGCTGCTCTTCAACAAGCTTCGCGATGCCATCGGCAACGATGTCCATAACGTAGAGCGTTTCATAGGCAACTTCGAGCTGCACGTCACTGCCGGAGGCGAAGAGCTTTATAACTACGTCCAAATCAACGCACCCTCGGAAAGCCTCTCGCAAACCGTCCCCGACTACACTAACATCAAAGGCGGCTTTGGCGTGTTCTCGTCGCGTGTCAACGTGGAAAACATTCTCTCTCCACGATTAGGCATCTCAGCAATAACAAAAACCGAACTCCTCAACATGGACTGGGGCTTCCGCGAAGAATAAAGCATAAAGAAACCAACACAACAACAAGAATATCAACTAAATAGACAATGGAAGAAAAGAAAAAACTCTTTGAGGAATTCTCACCCGTCAGCACCCAGGAATGGGAAGCCGTGATCGAGAAAGACCTCAAAGGCGCCGACTACAACAAGAAACTGGTGTGGAAGACGGCGGAAGGCTTCTCTGTAAAGCCCTACTATCGCACCGAAAACCTCGCCGACATCCCGTGGACGGGCATGATGCCCGACGAGTTCCCGTATGTCAGGGGCAACAAACCCGAAGGCAACAACTGGCTCATCCGCCAAGACATCACCGTCAAGGATGTGAAAGAAGCTAACAAGGTGGCCCTCAACGCTCTCAATCGTGGCTGCAACAGCATCGGCTTCAAGCTCGAGATGGACAAGGCCTACACCGCCATCGAAATCTCCACCTTGCTCAACGGCATCAACCAAAAGGCGGTGGAAATCAACCTGTTCAACAACAAGTACCACCTTCCGTTGTTGGAAATGCTCTCCAAGGTGCCGGGCATCACGGGTTCGCTCAACTACGACCCGCTGACGCGCTACCTGCGCCGTGGCGTGTGGTACGTGACCGAAAACACCGACATCGAGCTGGCCTACATCATGGTCAAAGCCGAAATGCCTGAGTTCCATACCATTGGAATCAACGGCCAAGTGTTCACCAACGCCGGTGCCACCATCGTTCAGGAAATGGGCTTCGCGCTTGCCGTGGGTGCCGAGTACCTTGACAAATTGACCGAGAAAGGCCTCACGGTGGATGAAATCGCTCCCAAGATGCGCTTCAACCTCGCCGTGGGACAAAACTACTTCATGGAACTGGCCAAGATGCGTGCCTATCGCCTCTTGTGGGCCAACATCGTGAAGGCTTACGGCGGCAAGGAAGAAAACGCCAAGATGCACATCCATGCCACCAACGCCGAATTGGGCATGAGCCTCTACGATGCGTATGTGAACATGCTGCGCACCACAACGGGAGCCATGTCGGCCATCCTCGGTGGCGTCGACTCGTTCACCGTCATGCCGTTTGACGCGCCGTTTGAGTTGCCCACCGACTTCGCCGACCGTATCGCCCGCAACCAGCAACTCATCCTTAAGGAAGAGTCGCATTTCGACAAAGTCGCCGACCCAGCCGCAGGTTCCTATTACATCGAGAACCTCACTGAAAGCTTGTCCGTAGCAGCTTGGGACTTGTTCAACAAGATCCAAGACGAAGGCGGCTATCTCGAAGCCGTCCGCAAGGGCATGATCCAAGGTCTCATCAAGGAGAGCGCCGCCAAGAAGTTCAGCAACGTGGCCACCCGCCGCGAAACCATCCTCGGCACCAACCAGTTCCCGAACTTCACCGAAAGCCTGAAATTCACGCCCGAGGCTTGGGTGATGGAAGCCGACAACCGCCGCGATGAGAAGGCTGAAATCGAGACAATCGTTACTTTCCGCGCCGCACAACAATTTGAGCAGCTACGCTATGCTACAGACGTTTATGCCCAGAACCACAAGCGCCCCGTTGCTTGGATGTTCACCTACGGCAACCTCGCCATGCGTAAGGCTCGCGCCAATTTCGCTTCCAACTTCTTCGCCTGCGCCGGCATCCAAGTCGTCGATAACCCAGGCTTCAAGACCTTGGACGAAGGCATCGCCGCCGCCCGCAACGAGAAACCCGAAATCGTGGTCATCTGCTCCTCCGATGAGGAATACGGCGAAGGCAACGCCCTCAAGATTTTCGAGGAGTTGAAGAACGACACCATCGTGGTGCTTGCCGGTAACCCCGAGGGCACAACCGACATCCTCAAAGAGGCTGGCTTGAAGTATTTCATCCACGTCAAGAGCAACGTGCTTGAGACCTTAACTGAGTTCCAAAAGCAATTAGGTATAACAAAATGAATGAGGAATTAAGAATGTGAAATGCGGAATAAGGGCGAAGCCCAGCGTCGCATCGAGATATTCCGAATTAACTACGTTGAATGCTCCGCATTTCAGCATTCCGAATTAAAATAAGGAAAGGATTAAACGATGAAACCGAATTATAAAGACATCAACATCAACGCTATACCTAATAACAACGGCATTATTATGCCGAATGGTGAAATGTGGGAGACCCATGAGCATATCATGGTGAAGCCTGCTTATTCCGAAAAGGATCTTGAAGGCATGGAGCACCTCAACTATGCCGCTGGCATCGCACCTTACTTACGTGGTCCATATTCGACCATGTACGTGATGCGCCCCTGGACCATCCGTCAGTATGCTGGCTTCTCCACCGCTGAGGAATCTAACGCCTTCTATCGCCGTAACATCGCCGCTGGTCAGAAGGGTCTGTCCGTGGCCTTCGACTTGGCCACTCACCGTGGCTACGATGCCGACCACGAGCGTGTCATGGGCGATGTGGGTAAGGCTGGTGTGAGCATCTGTTCTGTCGAGGACATGAAAGTGCTGTTCGACCAAATCCCACTCAACAAAATGTCTGTCTCCATGACCATGAACGGTGCCGTGTTGCCAATTTTGGCCTTCTACATCGTCGCCGCCTTGGAGCAGGGAGCCAAGTATGAAGAGCTGCAAGGCACCATCCAGAACGACATCCTGAAGGAGTTCATGGTGCGTAACACCTATATCTATCCGCCTGAATTCTCGATGCGCATCATCGCCGACATCTTCGAGTTCACCTCGCAGAACATGCCGAAGTTCAACAGCATCTCCATTTCGGGTTATCACATGCAGGAAGCTGGTGCCACCTCCGACATCGAGATGGCTTACACTTTGGCGGACGGTTGGGACTACCTCCGCACTGGTGTCAAGGCTGGGTTGGATATCGACGCTTTCGCGCCGCGTCTGTCCTTCTTCTGGTGCTCGGGCATGAATCACTTCATGGAGATTGCCAAGATGCGTGCTGCTCGTATGCTTTGGGCCAAGATTGTACGTACCTTCAACCCGAAGAACGCTAAGTCTCTGGCTTTGCGTACCCACACCCAGACCTCAGGTTGGTCGCTCACCGAGCAAGACCCGTTCAACAACGTGGCACGTACCTGCATCGAAGCTATGGGAGCCGCTTTGGGTCACACCCAGTCGCTGCACACCAACGCTTTGGACGAAGCCATCGCCCTGCCCACCGACTTCAGTGCCCGTATCGCCCGTAACACGCAGATTTACATCCAAGAAGAGACTAACGTTTGCCGCGTGGTTGACCCGTGGGCTGGCTCGTATTATGTGGAGTCGCTGACCCACGAGATAGCTCACCGCGCTTGGAATCACATCCAAGAGGTGGAAGCCATGGGCGGCATGGCCAAAGCTATCGAAACGGGTCTGCCGAAGATGCGTATCGAAGAGGCTTCGGCCCGCAAGCAGGCCCAAATCGACTCGGGCCGCGAGACCATCGTTGGCATCAACAAGTACCGCCTCGACCACGAAGACCCGATTGAGACTTTGGAAGTCGATAACACGGCCGTGCGTGAGTCGCAGATCAAGCGTTTGAAGGAACTTCGTGCCAACCGCAACGAAGCCGACGTGCAGCGTTGCCTCGAAGCCATCACCAAGTGCGCCGAGACGGGCGAGGGCAACTTGCTTGCCTTGGCCGTCGAAGCCGCCAAGTGCCGCGCCACCTTGGGCGAGATTTCCATGGCTTGCGAAAAGGTTGCAGGCCGTTACAAAGCTGTCATCCGTTCAATCTCAGGAGTATATTCTATGGAAACGAAAAACGATGCAAGATTTGAGGAGGCCGTGCGCATGGCCGACGAGTTCGCCAAGATGGACGGCCGTCGTCCGCGTATCATGGTCGCCAAGATGGGTCAGGACGGCCACGACCGCGGCGCCAAGGTGGTTGCCACTGGTTATGCCGACATCGGTTTCGACGTGGACATGGGACCGCTGTTCCAAACGCCCGCCGAGGCTGCCAAGCAGGCCGTGGAAAACGACGTCCACATCATGGGCGTGAGTTCTTTGGCCGCCGGTCACAAGACCCTCGTGCCTCAGGTCATCGAGGAGCTGGAAAAACTCGGTCGTCCCGACATCATGGTCACCGTGGGTGGCGTGATTCCCGCTCAGGACTACCAGTTCCTCTACGATGCCGGTGCCGTGGCCATTTTCGGTCCTGGCACGCCCGTCAGCGAGTCAGCCATCAAGATGCTTGAGTTGCTGATTGAGGCACGGAAGCAGGCATAATGTAATTGTTGTACAGACGTGTCAAGGCGCGTTTCTACAGCGTGAAAATCGAAAAATCCCGTCGTTTGGCGGGATTTTTCGATTATTCAGCATGAAAGGCCTTTGATTTGGTTCCATGGCGACACGTCGGGCAAGGGTGCCGTAATCTCGATTTGCTCCTTGGTTACAGGGTGCTCAAATGCGACGCGCCAAGCATGAAGGCTGATGGAGGCATCAGGATTGCTGCGTGGATAACCGTATTTCAAGTCGCCACGGATAGGACAGCCTATGTGGGCCAACTGGCAACGAATCTGATGGTGACGACCTGTAAACAACTCTACCTCAAGCAAATAAAACGTTTCCGATTTCCCCACAACGCGATAACTCAGCCGCGCCAATTTGGCCTCTTTTGTCCCTTCAGAAACGACGAACGATTTGTTCATCTTCTCGTTCTTGACGATGAAATCTTCAAGCACATCGGCTTGTTTGGGTGGATGGTTTTTGACGAGAGCCAAATAGGTTTTTCGGAAATCACGGTCTTTCACTTTCACCGTCATTCTTGATAAGGCCTTACTCGTCTTGGCGAACACGACAGCACCACTCACGGGACGATCGATGCGGTGAACGAGGCCGGCGAAGACGTTTCCAGGCTTGTCGTATTTTTCCTTGATGTATTGCTTCACGTCGTCCAAGAGGCACACATCGCCCGTCTTGTCGGCTTGCACGATTTCCGACGGAAGTTTATTGACGACGATTAGGTGGTTGTCTTCGTATAATATTCTATCACTCAACTTCATGCCTCATACCTTTCAACTATAACTCCACTTCCAATAACATACGGCTCCGTTTCATGGTAAACCACCCCAAACTGTCCTGCCGCCACGCCCGAAATGGCTACCTCTGATTCAATGTCGGCACCGTGTTCGGTGAGGCGAATTGTGCCAAAGGTGAACTCAGGTTGGTGCCGAATCTTGAACCTGACGCGCTGACCATCAACGAATTGCAAGACAGGATTCATGGGTTGCAAGTCGCCGAGAGGAACGATGTTGGTGTATTGCGCCACGGGGTCGTAGCCCTGCGACACATAGACGATGTTTTTCGGGATGTCTTTCTTGACCACAAACCACGGTCCGCCGCCGAGGCCCAAACCCTTGCGCTGCCCGATGGTGTGGAACCAAAAGCCTTTGTGACGGCCTAATTTCTTGCCTGTTTCCAGCTCCACAATGTCGCCGGGCATCTCGCCGAGGTACTCGCGGATGTAGTCGTTATAGTTGATCTTGCCCAAGAAGCAAATCCCCTGACTGTCATGGCGTTCTGCGCTGGGCAATTTGTATTTTGCGGCCAATTCTCGCACTTGGGGCTTGGGAATGTCGCCGATGGGAAAGATGACCTTGCTCAACTGTGCGTAGGTGATTCGGCCCAAGAAATAAGTCTGGTCCTTGAAGGTGTCGGCTGCCGTGCCGAGCCAGAAGATGCCGTTTTCGTCCTCCCACGAGCGGGCGTAGTGCCCCGTCGCGATTTTGTCGAAGTTGTGGCCTTCCTTTTCCTCAAAAGCGCCAAGTTTTATCCAGCGGTTGCACATCACGTCGGGATTGGGCGTGAGGCCCTTGCGCACCATCTCCATCGTGTATTTCCCGACGGTCTCGAAATACTCGTGCTGCAAATCGACAATGTCGAACTTGCAAGCGTATTTTCTTGCTATATAAGTAGTTATCTCAATGTCTTCTTCCGAAGGGCAATTCGACAAGTCCTCCTTGCCTTCCATTCCAATCTTGATATAGAAGATATGCGGGTCGTAGCCTTGCTCCTTGAGCAGCGGCACCACCACCGAGCTGTCGACACCCCCAGAAACTAATGCGGCTATGTTCATCGTCAAACGGTTTTTCCTTTGTCAATCAACTGCAAAGATACTCATTTCCCGAAAATCCTTCACAAAAAAATTACAATCACTTCTTTGTCGGGTCGTTCTATAAATATTAGTAACTTTGCAGCCGTTTCTCCCTCCCCCTTTTAAGAGGATGACTTTTCGCTTTTCCAAAGGGGCGGTGGATTGAGTGGAGTTATTAACCGAACAACTTAACAACTATCAACTTACATTACAATGGAATCAACGAACAAACCCTTCAAGCGTTACACGGTAACCACGGCCTTGCCATACGCAAACGGCCCTGTCCATATCGGCCATTTGGCCGGAGTTTATATCCCCGCCGACACCTACGTCCGCTATCTGCGAATGCGCGGCGAGGAAGTCTTGTTTGTCGGGGGTTCCGACGAACACGGTGTACCAATTACGATTAAGGCTGAAAAAGAGGGCGTTACGCCTCAGGATATTGTCGATCGCTACCACGGTATCATCAAGAAATCGTTCGAGGACTTGGGCATTAGCTACGATATTTATTCGCGCACTTCTTCCAAGATGCATCGTGTCACGGCCCAAGAGTTTTTCAAGAAGCTTTACGACGAGGGCAAGTTCATCGAGAAGGAAACGGAGCAATACTTCGACCCTGAGCGACAGAAGTTCCTGAGCGACAGATACATCGTTGGCACTTGCCCGAAATGCGGTGCCGACGGCGCTTACGGCGACCAATGCGAGAAATGCGGCTCGTCCCTCAGTCCCGACGAACTTATCAACCCGCATTCGCAACTCAGTGGCGCGGCCTTGGTGAAGAAACCGACCAAGCACTGGTATCTGCCTTTGGACCAATACGAAACATGGCTTCGCGAGTGGATTCTCGAAGGCCACAAGGAATGGAAATCAAACGTTTACGGCCAAGTGAAAAGCTGGTTGGACGGTGGCTTGCAGCCTCGTGCCGTCACCCGCGACCTCGACTGGGGCGTTCCCGTCCCGATAGAAGGTGCCGATGGCAAGGTTTTGTATGTTTGGTTCGATGCGCCCATCGGCTACATCTCGAACACTAAGGAGGTTTGCGAAGCCCGTGGAGAGAACTGGGAGAAATGGTGGAAAGACCCCGAAAGCAAGCTGGTGCATTTCATCGGCAAGGACAACATCGTGTTCCACTGTATCATCTTCCCCTGCATGTTAAAGGCCTACGGCGACTATATCGTGCCCGAAAACGTGCCCGCCAACGAGTTCCTCAACCTCGAAAACGACAAGATTTCGACCTCACGCAATTGGGCCGTGTGGCTGCATGAATATCTTCAGGAATTTCCTGGAAAACAGGATGTTCTGCGTTACGTCTTGACCGCAAACGCGCCCGAAACCAAGGACAACAACTTCACTTGGAAGGACTATCAGGACCGCAACAACAATGAGCTTTTGGCCATTTTTGGCAACTTCGTGAACCGCACTTTGGTCTTGACGCATAAATACTACGAAGGTGCCGTTCCAGCTATGGACAACCTCAACGACACCGACTTGGCTGCCATCGCGGAGATGAACGGCTATCCCGAGAAAATCGGCCACTTGATTGATAACTACAAGTTCCGCGAGGCCCTGTCCGAACTGATGAACTTGGCCCGCCTTGGCAACAAGTATCTCACTGACAACGAGCCGTGGAAGCAAATCAAGACCGATCCCGAAAGAGTGAAAACCGTGATGGCCGTTTCGTTGCAGATTGTGGCGCATTTGGCCATCTTGAGTGAGCCTTTCTTGCCTTTCAGCGCGAAGAAGTTGCAACAGATGATTGGCCTCGAAGTGAAAGGCTGGAACGATGCCGAAAGTACAGTTTTGCTGCCCGAAGACCATGTCATCAACCAGCCGGAGCTGCTGTTTGAGAAGGTCGAGGACAGCGTGGTTGCGGCGCAGTTGCAGAAGCTGGAAGACACCAAGAAGGCCAACGAAATGAACGCTTGGAAGCCCAATGACATCAAGCCGACCGTTACTTTCGACGACTTTATGAAGGTGGACATCCGCGTGGGCACCATCTTGGAATGCCAAAAAGTGCCGAAGGCCGACAAGCTGCTCCAGTTCCTCATTGACGACGGCATGAACAAGCGCACCATCGTGAGCGGCATTGCGAAGTATTACACTGAGCCTGAGAAACTTGTGGGCAAGCAGGTCTGTTTCATCGCCAACTTTGAGCCGCGCAAATTGAAGGGTGTGGTCAGCGAGGGCATGATTCTCTCCGCTGAGGACAAGGACGGCCGTTTAGTGCTGCTCACCCCGAGCGATTTGGTGACGGCAGGATGTGGCGTCGGCTAAGGAACGGCTTGGTTTCTTTCAACGGCGAATTGAACGAATGAAACGAATTTTGTTGCTGCAAACCCAAGTTCGCGGGATTCGTCTGATTCGCCGTTGTTTACTTTCGCCGTTTTTGCTAATGTGCCTCTAACCAGTTGTTTCCCGTATTCATCTCCACCACCACCGGCACCGACAGCGGCAAGGCGTTCACCATCTTGTCTTGAACGATGGCTTTCAAGTCGTTGAGTTCGTCCAAATGCGCGTCGAACACCAATTCGTCGTGCACTTGCAGCATCATTTTCGACTGCATTTTCAGCCGTTGCATCTCCTCGTGGATGCCGATCATGGCGATTTTGATCATGTCGGCGCTGCTGCCTTGTATGGGCGCGTTGATGGCGTTGCGCTCGGCGAAACCGCGCACCACGCTGTTGGCACTGTTGATGTCGCGCAAATAGCGGCGGCGGCCAAGGATGGTTTCGGCATAGCCGCGTTCACGCGCCAAAGCGATGCTGCGGTTCATGTATTCCTTGATGCCCGCGTACTCCTCGAAATACTTCTTGATGATGTCGGCGGCCTCGCTGCGCGAGAGTTCCATCCTCTCGGCCAAACCGAAGGCCGACATGCCATAAATGATGCCGAAATTGACCGCCTTGGCGCGGCTGCGCTGCTCCTTGGTGACCTCGTTCATCGGCACATGGAACACCTTGGCGGCCGTGGCCGCGTGAATGTCGTGGCCGAGGTTGAAGTCGGCGACCATGGCGGGGTCTTGGCTCAAGTGGGCGATGATGCGCAACTCGATTTGGCTGTAGTCGGCGGCAAGAAGCGTGTATTGCGGGCTGCGCGGCACGAAGGCGCGACGAATCTCGCGGCCCTGAGCTGTGCGCACGGGGATGTTTTGCAGGTTCGGGTTGTTGGAACTCAAACGCCCCGTGGCCGTAACCGCTTGATTGTAAGAGGTGTGAATCAGTTCGTCTTTCGGATTGACCAAAGCCGGCAAGGCATCCAAATAGGTGGATTTCAGTTTGGTGAGCGAGCGATAGTCCAAAATCTTTTGGATGATGGGGTGCTTGTGCGAGAGTTTTTGCAGCACCTCCTCGCCCGTGGCATATTGTCCCGTCTTGGTTTTCTTGGCCTTCTCGTCGATTTTCAGTCTTTCAAACAGTATTTCGCCCAACTGTTTTGGCGAGGCGATGTTAAAAGATGTGCCAGCCAGCGCATAAATCTCTTCCTCAATCTTGCGGATTTCGCCGCCAAACTCTTCGCTGATTTGCTGCAAGTTCCGTGTGTCAATTTTCACTCCGTTGGCCTCCATGCGGCTGAGCACAGGCACGAGCGGCATTTCAATCTCGTAAAACAGTTTCTCCATGCCGTTTTCTTTCAGCAAAGGCATCAGTTTTTCATAGAGTTGCAACGTGATGTCGGCATCCTCGGCGGCGTATTCTTTCACCTGTTCCAACGGCACTTCGCGCATGGTTTTTTGTTGTCGTCCCTTGCCGATCAGGTCTTCGATGGGGATGGTGAGGTAGTTGAGATAAACCTCGGCGAGGTAGTCCATATTGTGGCGTTGCTCGGGTTCGAGGAGGTAGTGTGCGAGCATCGTGTCGAACAGTTTTCCTTTCACGTTGATGCCGTATTGCGCGAGCATGGAGATGTCGTATTTCAGATTCTGCCCGATTTTCAATATGCCCTCATCTTCAAACAAATTTTTTAACAGAATTAATTTCTTTTGGCATTCCTCGTGGTTGGCGGACATGGGCAAATACCAAGCCTCATGCGCCTTGATGGCGAAAGAAAGTCCCACCAAATCAGCGGAATACACGTCGATATTTGTCGTTTCGGTGTCGAAGACGAATTGCGTTTGCTTTGACAACAATTCCACCAATGCCTTGATGTCGGCTTCGGTTTCCACGAGTTTGTAGTCGTGGGGTATTGTTTTTGCCGAGTCTTTGTCGCTGAAATTCAGCAGAATGCCTTCGTTTTCGCTTTGGTTGAAAAGGTCGAATTGGTCAGCGTTGGAGAACAAGTCTGGTGCTTGGCTTCCCGTTCCCTTTGCTTGCCGCGCTTCGCTCGCAATGAGGGCGGACGAACCCTCGTGGGTTTTCTTGTAATCGTCCAAAAACCGCTTGGCGAAGGTCTTGAACTCCAGTTCCTCGAACAAAGCCATCAGCGCGGGCAGGTCGGGTTCCTTGGCGCGCAGTTCCTCCTCGTCGAACTCGACCGGAACTTCCAAATTAATGGTAGCCAGCATTTTCGACATCAAGCCTTGCTCGGCGAAGTTGAGGACGTTTTCCTTTTGCTTGCCTTTCAGCTCGTCGGCGTGGGCGATGAGGTTCTCCACGCTGCCGTATTGTCCGACGAGTTGTGCCGCTGTCTTCTCCCCTATGCCCGGAATGCCCGGAATGTTGTCGGCGGCATCGCCCCAAAGTCCAAGAATGTCAATGAGTTGCTTGGGTTCCTTGATGCCGTAGCGTTCGCAGACCTCTTTTGGCCCCCACACTTGCGCCGGCTCGCCGAACTTGGCGGGCTTGTAGAGCAAAACCTTGTCGGTGACGAGCTGCCCGAAGTCCTTGTCTGGAGTCATCATATATGTGGTAAATCCTTGTTTTTCAGCCTTTTTCGATAGCGTTCCTATGACATCGTCGGCTTCGTAGCCTTCCACGCCGTAAATCGGTATGTTGAAGGCTTCGATGAGCCTGATGATATAAGGTATCGACTCGCGGAGGTCGTCGGGCATTTTCTCGCGGTTGGCTTTGTAGTCGCTGTATTCGGCCTGTCGTTGCTCCGTTCCTGCCACGTCGAAGGCCACGCCGATGTGGGTGAGACGTTCGTTTTTCAGAATCTCGTAGAGAGAGTTCAAAAAGCCCATCACCGCCGAGGTGTTGAGGCCTTTCGAGTTGATGCGCGGGTTCTTGTTCAAGGCGAAGAATGCCCTGTAAATCAGCGCGTAGGCATCCAAAAGGAAAAGTTTTTTTGTTGGGGTTTCCATCTTTGTCGAATTATGGTGCTAAATTACAAAGTTTTGGAATATGCAAGACCGATTTTTTTATAATTTTGCCGCCATGAAACGGCGATTAGTCATAGGATTGTTGGCCTTGTTGGCTTTGGCCTCGTGCACCACCACCACGCGCGACGCGCGGCGCATGGTGCGTTGTGCCGCGCGGTTTGCCGAGATCCAACATGATGACTCCTTGGCTTTGTTCTACTGGAAGCAATACGACAAATGGCTTATTGAAGTATTGGACATTCGGAAGGAAAACAATGTTTATAGAATACAACAGCAATATGATTACGAATCCATACAGAACGCATTGAACAGAAAAGTCATATCGAGGCACAAGATTATTTTCATTATCAGTGTTTTGTTGGTGGTTTCGGTTGTCATCATAGTGCTTCTTCAATTCCGTCACAAGCAATTGCGAAAGTCGGAAGCGGAGATGAGGCTGCAATTTGATGCCATGAAACAAGACATTAGGCAATCGGTCAAGCTGTCCGTTTTAGACGAAGAAATCGCCCAACGGATCAAGATGATGCTTACGGTGGAACGGGCAAAAAAGCGGACAAAAGTCCATATTCACGAATGGTTGCCGTTGGTAAATCAGGTGATGAATGGAAAAGAAACCTTGTTTGAGGCCGCACGCGACACGATTGAAACAGTTTACCCCAACCTTTTCGTCATTTTGATGGAAAAGTATTCCAACCTTTCGGAAACGGAAGCCAAGGTTTGCCTGTTGTCGTTTTGCGACATTTCCAACATGGAAATAGCCGAATTGTTGGGGTTGAAACCAAACACCATCAACCAAATCCGTACCACTCTGCGCAAGAAGATGAACCTAAATTCTGACAAGATGAAGGAACAACTGCGCAATGTCCTGTCGGATTAATCCTGTTTTCTCCCCGTTTTTGCCCTAAAAACACTTGGTTTTAGCCCGTATTTGGTACCATACACCTATATTACGGCTTAAAAACACCTATATTTCTGTTTTTGTTAATAATTGTTTTTCAGCAGATTACAATTTTATAGTTGAAAAAAAACTATATTTGGAAAAAATAAAACTATATCTCTATTGGAAAAAGAGTTTACGTACCTAATTTTGCCACCGAAAGTTTTTCAAAAATAGATTGAATCCAAAATGTCCAACTTAAAACCAAACAAAATGAACAGAAAAAGCATCCTTCTTTTTGGTTATAGATTCAACAAGCAAAGTTATAAAAAAGAGTTGCAGGATTGTTGAAGGCAATCACTTTTTGCGGTCTGTAGTTTAACTTGTTTTGAATGACTATGAGTTTGTTGTGTTCTATATTGCTGATATTCATTTGTTTGTTGATGTATTGTCGGATGAGTTTGTTGGTGTTTTCGGCGGTTCCCTTTTGCCAGGAGGAGTAGGGGTCAGAGAAGAAGACCTGTGCGTTGAGGGCCTTTGCGACCAGCATGTGCTTGGCGAACTCCCCGCCGTTGTCGGTGGTGATAGACAGTAAGTGCCTCTTGAAGGGCTTGAGGAGCTTGATGACGGCCTCGGCGGCCTGCCGGCGGGCGTCTATTTCGTCACCGACGAGGAAGGGCGTAAAAGTGTGCACAAAGTGGTGAAGGAATAAGACGGCAGCGTTGTTGTAGGGCTGTCATACCATGGCAGCCGCAACGTGGAAACATTGCCGCAACGTGGCAGCCGCAAAATGCAACAAACTGAGCGCCTTGGCAAGGCGCAACACACCGTAACCGTAGGCCGGCGACCTACGGCAGCACCTCGTCAGGCAACATCGCGTAGTGAAAACATCCAAAACGGAGCGGCGCAAGTCGCTTCGTTTTTTATGAAGAAAACAAGGAAATAAGAAATTTTCCTATTTTTGTGCTTTCAATCCGAACTGTCATGCAAGTCCTGAAATCGAACATAAAGACCGAATCTGCGGAGTTCAAGCAGAACGAGAAGAACATGCTCGCGCTGATGGCGCAATACCGCGAGGCGATGGTCCAGGCTATGCAAGGCGGCGGCGAGAGCGCCGTGGCCAAGCACAAGAAACGCAACAAGCTCCTTGCTCGCGAGCGCATCGACCTGCTCATCGACCCGAACACGCCGTTTTTGGAGCTTTCTCCGATGGCGGCTTACGGCACCTATAACAACGATTTCCCCTCGGCGGGCATCATCACCGGCATCGGCGTGATCCAAGGGCGCGAGGCTGTCATCGTGGCCAACGACGCCACCGTGAAAGGCGGCACCTACATGCAATACACGGTGAAGAAACACCTTCGCGCTCAGGAGATTGCGATGGAAAACCACCTGCCTTGCGTTTATATGGTCGATAGCGGCGGCGCTTTCCTGCCAGAGCAAGACACCGTCTTCCCCGACCGCGACCACTTCGGACGTTTCTTCTACAACCAAGCGCGAATGTCGGCGTTAGGCATCCCGCAAATCGCCATCGTGATGGGCATGTGCACTGCTGGCGGCGCCTACGTTCCGGCCATGAGCGACGAGACCATCATCGTGCGCAACCAAGGCACGATTTACCTCGGCGGTCCGCCTTTGGTGAAAGCCGCCACAGGCGAAATCGTCACGGCCGAGGAACTGGGCGGCGGCGAGATGCACACCTCCATTTCGGGTGTCGCCGACCACTTGGCCGAAAACGACCAACATGCCCTCCAAATCTGCCGCAACATCTTCAAAACCTTGGAAAAGTCGCACCGCCAAAAACTCGACATGCTGCCCGTTGAGGCACCTTTATATGACCCGCACGACCTTTACGGCCTCGCCCCGATTGACTTCCACAAGTTAGTTGACCCGAGGGAAATCATCGCCCGCATCGTGGACGGCAGCCGTTTTCAAGAGTTCAAGTCGCGGTATGCCACCACCGTCGTCTGCGGCTTCGCCCATTTGATGGGCTTCCCCGTGGGCATCATCGCCAATTTCGGTGTATTGTTCTCAGAATCAGCATTAAAAGCCACGCACTTCATTGAACTTTGCTGTCAGCGCAACATCCCGCTGGTATTCTTGCAGAACATCACGGGCTTCATGGTGGGCAAGCAATATGAACAAGGTGGCATCGCCAAGGACGGCGCCAAGATGGTTCATGCGGTCAGCAATGCCAACGTACCCAAGTTCACGGTCATCTTCGGTGGCTCTTTCGGCGCGGGCAACTATGGCATGGCCGGTCGGGCCTACAGTCCTCGCCTTTTGTTCATGTGGCCCAACGCCAAGATTTCCGTCATGGGCGGCGAGCAGGCAGCCAGCGTCCTCGCCACGGTGAAGGAAGACCAATACAAATACAAGGGTTTGGAGGTCCCGAAAGACGAAATCGCCCAACTGAAGAAGGAAATCCTCGCCAAGTACGACTACGAAGGCTCAGCCTTCTACAGCACCGCCCGCCTTTGGGATGATGGCATTATTGACCCTGTTGATACGCGCAAAATCCTCGCTTTGGGTATCGCCGCCTCGCTCAATCAGCCCTTCCCGCCGCAGCAGTTTGGGGTGTTTAGGATGTAATATAAGACGGCCAACTTTGGAAGTAAAATTCAGCCAACATCTTACATAAGTTTATTTCTCAATGATTCTCCCGAGCAGCGTATCCTTATACCAATACCTGTAAATTTGCACTTTTTGATAATCCTGCAAACTCTCCAGATATTCCAACTCGAACACAAGTCTCGGTTCCTCGTCTTTTGATTCGGGATGAATTTCAGCCTTATTGCCGATACGAAGTACACGAATCAAATACAAATCACGAACCCCTTTCTCTTTTAGGTAGGGCATGAAATAATAGAGTTTGTTAAGGGCAATGGTCGATGGGAATGTCTTGTTCTTGCCTGTGTAATATAGCTTTGTTGGTTCTTTTTGTAAGAAGTATTTCTCGTTGTCTTTTTTTACCAAACCTATCAACAGATGCTTTGTGGGGTCTAATGTATACAGTTTCTTAGGATTGTTGAATATAATCGGATTTTCCTCGTCTTCAAACAACTTCAAATCTAGCATAGGCTTTGCATCGCGGACTGTAAAGATAGGCTTTGAAGAAATCGGAGCTTTGTCATAGATAGCTTGATAAAGACTTTTGCCTATTGCCTCAATAACACCGCATACAAGTGCGTTGCCCATCAAGAAAGCTCTACGACCGTCCGACACCTCGGGATGGTAGGTGTGGTTGTCGGGAAACATATTCATGCGTTCCAACTCAATAGGAAGCAGACGACGATAGCGTCCCAATTTTGTCTTCACCACATGTTTGAAACGTGATGGAGCTGAACCACCTTCGCCAGTGATGATGGTGCGGGAAGGTTGATCGAGATAATCCGGGAAAGCCATTCCTCCTTCTGAAAAAGTATATTGATAACCCTCTTTTGAAACGCGTTCTATTTTCTTTGCGCCTTTTTCATATTCCCACTTGGGCAGTTCCTTTTCGGTGATAAAAAAGTCTTCAGGTACCATGCTTTCATCTATGAGATTTCCTCCCAATGTTTGTCGAGGTCCGTCATAAACAGGCTCTGCATCGACTGAATACACATGACGATTCAGCATTATGCCAGCATTACCAAAAGGACTGTTTTTCTTGCCTTTGTTAAATTCTGCTGACACTTCTTGAATAGTTCCCTCAATTTCAAAAGCAGAAACAGTATTGGCCTTAGGTTTAAACTCAAAAGCCTTTGCCATTACTCCATCGTATTTCACCCAGTCTTCGATTCGCTCAATCTTTTTGGCCACAATTGATGTCTTCAAGTACCCAACAATATACGTTCTTCGCCTGCGTTGCGGCATTCCATAGTCGGCGGCGTTGATGATACGCCACTCGACAATATAACCCAAATCAGCAAGCGAAGCCAAGATGATTGCGAAATCGCGTCCTCGTTGAGTCGCAGGAGAACTCAAAAGGCGATCGACGTTCTCGAAAAAAATGTATTGCGGACGCTTATCGCCCTTCTCATCAAGAATACGGTAAATCTGCCACCACAGAACACCTTTCTTGCCTTCAATGCCACCTGACTTACTTAAAGTTGCAGCCACCGAGTAATCTTGACAAGGAAAACCGCCAACTAGCAAATCGTGGTCTGGGATGTCTTTTGTCTGCACAAGATTGATGTCTTTATTGGAGTGCCCTTTTCGTCCGAAACGGGCTTGATATACCAAAGATGCATCTTGATGCCGAGTCGAAGGTTCCCACTGATTGTTCCATATAGTCTCGTAGGCATCAGATGCACCTTCAAGACCTATGCGAAATCCTCCTACACCAGCAAATAGTTCTACTACCCTTATATGATGTTTAGCCATTCATTTTCTCCTTTCTCCTATTTTCCACAATCTCACGAACATAATCATTATTAAACCAGTAACAAAACTTCTTCGCTCCTTTACCATCTGGCGTTGGAGCCAAGTCTATTGCCTTTTGAGCTTTAGGACGGACATGAAACTTCTTTTTGTCTGCGCCCTTCCACCAATACTCTTCAGAAATATGGCCTGCAAGAATGTTATTCCTAATATGATTCCAGTATACTTCCGCCCACTCTAAATCCTTTTGAGGCATCGTCCAAAAGAAGACATCATCCTGCACATAATCCTCGTTGCCTGCTGTTTGCTCCCTAAACACCACAAACATAAAACGGCTGGAATAAAGTTCGTACAGACGAGACTCTATCCACTCTTCACATTCAGCCACCTCGATATAATCAATGTTTTCAAAAGACATTGCTTCATTAATGACACCGTTGGCTTGGATGCGAATAGTTTTCATTGTGAGGCCTGCTTTGAGGAATTCTTCCGAGCGGTTTACGTTGGTACACTTTGTAGAAGCTGCAATTGCATTGGCGACCATCGCGAATTTATTCTTAGGATTGTTCGAGATGTCGACTTTCTTCCGTTTCGCAATCATTTCAAATGGCATATTGAGGAATGGTCTGAAACGACTGAGCATAATGTCATCAAAAGAATGTCTCAGAAGGGCACTGGTACTAACCAATTCTGATTTTGCTCCTTCAACATTCGAGACAGCGTTTTTACCACTCTTAACAACATATTCCAAGACAGTACGCATATAGGCCATTTTGAGGCTAAATGCTCTACGTGGAGCATCAACATCGGGATTGTATGGCTGCTTCATCAAGCTGTCACCTTTCTGCCCTTTGCGACAAGCTCCAAGGTACATCGTATCGCCTTCAGAGAGTTCGTGCGCCTTTCCTTGTTTTATCTTGTCGATAATAATCTCGTAATCGTGTCGGATAATCAATAAATCCTTTTTGGGCAGTTTCCAGAGTACTGAGAAGATAAATTCCAAATCGAGGTTGTCGCAATTCTGCTGATGAAGATAGAAAAGCAACAGCATCAACTGGCATTTCAAATAGAAATGTGAGTGTTCGAAGTCGTCTTTTACAACATCGCAATAGTTAATCATATTGCATACAAGCCGCTCCTTGATGAGATAATCGTCTTGTTTACTTTTCTTCAAAGGAGTGCATTTTAACTCCATTCCAGCTTCTGAGAAATCGGCACAGGCATAGTTGTTCGTTTCGAGCAAAAAAAAGATATTTTCCACCATCTGCCCAAGTCCCCCTTTTCCTTTCTTTGGATTATAGTCTTCCCAAACAAAATCGCGTAAAGTCTTCCCCAACAAGCCTTTGCTAAATTCAAAAATGCTTGTGGCTTGGGTGATGTCGTATGGTAGTGTGGATTTTATTGTTGCCATAAATTCTCTCTGTTTAATTCATATTATGCAATCTATTTATGGATGCAAAAATACTCATTTTTGCCAATGGCAAGTTTATTTTTCTCCCTTTTTCCAAAACAAACTCATGAATAGTCAAAGACCCATAGCTCCCCATACTGATTTAATAATATTCACAAATCACACTCCCCTTTTTCCATATTATTTATCTATGTGCCCAACAATCGATAATTCTCAATATGGAAAGACTATCCTTTGTCCTCTTTCCCTTGGTTTTTGGACTTTCCATGCAAATCTTTGCAGCTGAACTCATCAACACCCAAATAATCCATAATTATTCCCCAATCTCTTCCATTCCTTCAGGAAAAAATAATTGCCGCCTCATTAAACCAACCCTTCCCGCCGCAGCAGTTTGGGGTGTTTAGGATGTAACGGTTTTAGCAATCTTCTCAATGTTCAAGCTTCGTGCCGAGGCATCGATGATGTCCTTGTATATGCCGCCTTTCTTGTAGATTTCATCGGGATGGCCGGATTCCTCAACGTGGCCTGTCTTGAGGGCGTAAACCATCTCGCTGTCAATGATTTGCGAAATGCTGTGCGAGATGATGATGACGGTGCGGTCTTTCTTGATGGCGTCGAGACTGTTCTTGATTTGCTCGGTGGCGATGGCATCGAGGCTGGCAGTGGGCTCGTCAAGGAAGATGATGGGCGGGTTTTTGAGGAACATTCGCGCGATGGCGATGCGCTGCTGCTGGCCGCCCGAGAGGTCGGAGGCCTTGTTCTCGAACTGCTTTGGCAGCTCCATGATTTGGTCGTAGATGTACGATTTTTTGGCGGCTTCCACCACTTCCTCGTGCGTGGCATTCGGGTTGCCGTAAAGGATGTTTTCCTCAATCGTGCCGTCAAAAATGTGGTTCTTTTGCAGCACGAGGCCGATGTTCTCGCGGAGGAATTGGGTGTCGTATTCGCGCAGGTCGATGCCGTCCAAAGTGATGGTGCCGACTTGCGGCTCGTAGAACTTGTCCAACAAGTTCACGATGGTGCTCTTGCCCGCGCCCGAAAGTCCCACCAAAGCCGTGATTTTGTTCGGCTCGATGGTCATGTTGATGTCGTAAAGGGCTTGATTTCCATTGGGATAGGTGAAGTCCACGTGCTTGAGTTCAAACTTGCCGTGGATCTTTTCGGGACGATAATTTCCCGACGGCTCGATGTCCTTTTCCGAGTCGAGGATGCTGAAAAAGCCCTCGGCGTAGATGAGCGCGTCGTTCACGTCGTCGAAAATGCGCTGCAGCTGCGTGATAGGTGCGATGACGTTGCTGAACAGCATGACGTGATACATGATTTTACCGATGGTCATGCCCGGGTAGCCTATTAATACAAGGTATGCCGTCAGGATAATGACCAGCACTGTACCGACCTGCTTCACGAAACTCTTCACGCCATTGTAATAGAACGCCACGCGACGTGTTTTCATCTGGTTTTCAGTGACTTGGTTTTGGATATCAAGCTGCTTTTGCCCTTCGATTTGCTCGCGGTTGAAACTCTTGATGACATTGATGGAGTCGATGATGTTTTTGATGCCTTGGCTCTTGGTTTCCAAGTGGTTGCGCATCTCGCGACGCCAGCCTTTCAGCCTTCGCGCTTGGCGGACAGTAATCCAAAAGTAAACCGGCACGATGCCCAAGGCCACCAGTCCGACATACACGTTGGCAGCAAACATAAGAATCAAGGCCAAGAGGGCGCTTGTGAACAGCGGCAACAAGTCGATGAAGAAGTTTTGCACCGTGCGCGATAACGAGCTGACACCTTGGTCGATACGGGCTTGGAGCTTGCCCGTGACGTTTTCGCCCGAGTTGAAGAAAGCCATCGTGAAAGTCAGCACCTTTTCGATGACGCTTTGGGCGAGGTCGCGGCTCACAAAGATACGCATCCGCTCGCCGTAATAGTTTTGCGCGTAGGTGATGACTGCCGACAGGATTTCCTTACCGAGGAGCACAGACGAGATGAGGATGACAATGTGCATCGCCCGTTGTCCCCATTTTTCGCCCGCCGTAACGAGGTCGTTCACCTCATCGACGGTCCAGTCAAGCACGATGGCATTCACCTGCGCCATCAGCGAACCGATTAAAGTTAGAATCAATGTGATGAAAACCAGCCACTTGTATGGTTTAACAAAAGGCTTTACGTTTTTGAAGAGTTGAAAAAGATTCATAAGGAAACGTTCATTAATGGGTTCATTTTCAGTGGCAAAAGTACATTTTTTTTGCGATTAACAAAAGGCTTTGAACAAAATGTTTTCACCACTCGTCAATCCAAATATTTTTTGTACCTTTGCCGCCCGAATCAAAAACCCAAGGTTTAAACTGTAAACAATTAAAAATCAACACAATACAATGAATCAAAGTATTTCAAAATTGAGAAACATCGGTATCGCTGCGCATATCGATGCGGGAAAAACTACGGTTTCCGAACGTATCTTGTTCTTCACGGGCGTGAACCGCAAGGTGGGCGAGACGCACGACGGACAAGCCACCATGGACTTTATGAAACAGGAGCAGGAGCGCGGCATCACCATCGCTTCGGCGGCCATCACTGCGCAATGGAACGGCTACCAAATCAACCTCATCGACACTCCCGGCCACGTTGATTTCACCATTGAGGTGGAACGCTCGCTGCGTGTCATCGACGGCATGGTGGCGGTGTTTTGCGCCGTGGGTGGCGTGGAGCCGCAATCGGAAACGGTGTGGAACCAAGCCGACAAATACCGCGTGCCGCGCATCGCTTTCGTGAACAAAATGGACCGCACGGGCGCCGACTTCCAAGAGGTGGTCAATCAAATGCACAAGTATCTGGGTGCCAATGCGGTGCCGCTGCATTTACCCATCGGCGTGGAGAACACGTTTGAAGGCATGATTGACTTGGTTCAGATGAACTCGGTGCGCTTCATTGAGAAAGAGCGCATCGTCGGCCCGATTCCGGAACACATGATGGAACAAGCTCAGGATGCCCGCCGCAACCTCATTGAGAAGGTCGCCGACCTCGACGACGAGATTGCCGAACTCTACTTGGACGACCAAGAAATTCCCACCGACAAACTGATGGCCGCCATCCGCAAGGCCACCATCAAACTGATGATGGTGCCGGTGCTCTGCGGTGCAGCCTATAAGAACAAAGGTATCCAGCTCCTTTTGGATGCCGTCGTGGACTACCTGCCTTCGCCCAACGACCTCGGCGCGGTCATCGCGCACGACCCCGCCAACGAGGAGAAGACATACCAGCGTAATCCCTCTGAAAATGAGCCGCTTTCGGCTTTGGCCTTCAAGCTCATCAACGACCCGTATGTGGGCCAGCAGACTTTCATCCGTATCTTCAGCGGCAAGTTGGTGAACGGCATGAGCGTCTATAACACCAACAAGATGAAGAGCGAGCGCGTGGGACGCATTTTCCGTATTAAGGCGAAAGAACGCGAGGAAATCACTGAAGCCGGTGCGGGCGAAATCGTCGCTCTTGTGGGCATGAAATACACCAAGACGGGCGACACTCTCTGCGAGGAGGACAAGCAGCCTATCTTGTTGGAATCCATTAATATACCGCCAGCGGTCATCGAAATGAAGGTGAACCTTGATGACAAGAAGAACCGCAACAAACTCGGTGAGGCTTTGGCCAAGCTTTGCAACGAAGACCCGTCGTTCCGCGCCCATTTCGACGAGGAAACCGAAGAGACCATCATCGCGGGCATGGGTGAGTTGCATTTGGAAATCATTGTGGACCGTTTGAAGGAGGAGTTCAAGGTGCCGGTCACGGTGGGCGCGCCTTCGGTATCGTTCCGCGAGACCATCACTGCGCCTTTCGAGTGCAACTACAAGTATGCCAAGCAGACCGGCGGCAAGGGCCAATTTGCCCACACCGTCATCCGCTTCGAGCCTAACCCAGGCGGCGGCTTCGAGTTCGTCGATATTACCAAGGGCGGCGTGATTCCGAAGGAATACATCCCCTCGGTGCAGAAAGGTTTGGCCGCGGCCATGAACAAAGGTCCTTTCGCGGGCTATCCCGTCGTGGATGTGAAATGCGTCCTCGTGGACGGCAGCTCGCACCCCGTCGATTCCAGCGACATGGCCTTCCAGCTCTGCGCCCAAATGTGCTTCAAGCAAGCTTTCATGAAAGCTAATCCTGTGCTGCTTGAGCCTGTGATGAAGGTGGAAATCAACACGCCCGACGACTACATCGGCAATGTGACCGGCGACGTCAATAAGCGCCGTGGCCGCATCGAGGCGATGAGGCGTTTCCGCAAGGGTTCGCAGAAGTTGGATGCCTTCGTCCCGCTGATGGAGATGTTCGGCTATGCCACCGCTTTGCGCAACCTCACTTCGGGCCGCGCCAACTATTCGATGGAGTTCCACCAATACATGCCGACACCGAAGGAAAAACAGGAGGAAATCGTCAAGGAACGCAACCAGAAGGAGTGATTCCGATAGTGTCAAAACGAAGTCCCGCGTGATTCTGATGAGTTGCGCGGGATTTGTTTTTTGGACTGGGAGAAACGGACGACTTTTCCATCCCTCCAAGCGCATTCCATCATTTCGCCGCCACGGGTGCACAATCCTTTGAAATGTCCGCTTTTCCATGCCGAGGGCAAAGCCGGCAGCAGCTCAGTTTTCCCATCGTGGCTTTGCAGCAGCATCTCGGCGATGCCTGCCGTGCCGCCAAAGTTGCCGTCGATTTGGAAAGGCGGATGCGCGCAGAAAAGGTTGGGATACGTGCCCGCTTGATGGCTTCCGTCGGGCTGGATGGCGGGCTGAAGCAGGTTTTTCAACAGCTGATAAGCATGGTCGCCGTCGCCGAGGCGTGCCCAGAAGCAGATTTTCCATGCCCGCGACCAGCCCGTGCCTTCGTCGCCGCGCCGGAGCAAGGTCTGCCGGCAGGGTTCCATCAGTTCGGGCGTCTTGAAAGGCGTCAGCATCGTGCCTGGATAAAGGCCAAACAAATGCGACACATGGCGGTGCTGCGGTTCCACCTCTTTGTAATCCTTCAGCCATTCCTGCAAATAACCCTCCTCGCTGACCTGCATGGGTGGAAACAATGCTTTCGCTTTTCGGAGGCTGTCGGCGAAGGCCGAATCCACGCCCAACAGTTCCGCTGATTGGCATACGGCATCGTATAACTCGCTGACAATCTGCACATCCATCGTGCTTCCCATGCACACGCTCACCGCCGTGCTGTCGTTGAGCCAAAAGGCATTCTCAGGCGAGGTGGTCGGGGCGGTGACAAGCCAGCCCTGCTCGGGTTCCTCAATCATTGCGTCGAGGAAAAACCGTGCTGCCTCTTTCATCAAAGGATAGGTTTCTTCCAGAAAATCAAGGTCTTGTGTAAACTCATAATGCTGCCAAGCGTGCAAGGCCAGCCAGGCGCCGCCCGTGTTGGTGGCGCCCCATGAGGGATGCTCGCCCGGAGCCGTGAAACCCCAAGGATTGCACACCACATGCGCCGTCCAGCCCCGCGCACCGTAAAACGACTGCGCCGTTTTTCGCCCCGACGGCATGAGCCTTTCGGCAAAACGGATTAGTGGCAAATGCAGCTCCGAGAGGTTGCAGATCTCGCATGGCCAGTGGTTCATTTCCACGTTGATGTTCAGGTGATAATCGCCGTTCCAAGGGGGTTGGATTGTGTTGGCCCAAAGCCCTTGCAGATTGGGCGGCAACAGGTCCTCGCGCGTGGAACTGATGAGCAGGTAGCGGCCAAAGTGGAAATAGCACACTGGCAGCCAAGGGTCGTCGTTTTCCAAGAAATCGCGCCAGTGCTCCTCCAAGGTAAGATCGTGATTTTCTTTGTGTTCGCCAATTTGAAGTTCAACGCGGTCAAACAACTCGTGGTAGGTTTTCAAATGGTCTTTTTTCACCGTCTCAAAGCCTTTTTCGATGGCCTTTTGCAAATGCTCACAGACGTATGCCTCAGGGTCGTCGCACATGAAATCGGTGGCCGAGCAAAAGTAGATGAATGTTTCGCTGTTTGATGTAACTTTCTGTGTTTTAGCATAATATAGCATTCCATTCACGTCTTCCACATGGCTATCCAACTGGCCAAACATCGCCACGCCGGCAGAATCCGCAAAGACTTCGGCCTTCTCTTCCCTTGAAAGCCTGAGCGAAACACTGACGGGACCCGACAGACGCACGACAGCCACGTCGTCCAATCGGGAAATGAAAGCCTCACGCTCATAGTATTGTCCGCCTTTCTCGAATGAAACCTTGTGAATGGCATCATTGAGGCAAAGCTCTCGTTTATAATTGGTTACGGAATCATCATTGGGATATTGGTATTCAATGGTCATGTTGCCCAAGGTCTGATAGCAGCCAAACGGAACTTTGGCACCTTGTCCGTGGCCCGAGCCAGCACCGCCGCAAACGAAAGTCTCGTACATCAGGTTTTGGGCCTCGTCGTTCTTGCCTTCTTTCAGCAAACGCTGGATTTCGGGCAGCGACTGCAAGGCCTTGGGATTGCTGTCGTCGCTCGGCCCTCCCGACCATAAAGTAATGTCGTTCAGCACGATAGTTTCATTTTCAAGATTGCCGTCGGGCATCATGCCGAGATGACCGTTGCCCAAGGGAAAGCATTCTTCCCAGATTTGCGCTGGATGGTCAGTGATAAGGTTCCAAGAGGCATCGGAAGAGGGTTTTCGGCAGCCTAAAAGCAGCATCGGGAGTGCCATGGCGAGAAAGAATCTGTTCATTCTATGCGAGTTTTGCGGCAAAAATAGGGAAAAACGGGGAAATCCGAACCAAAACTGAGGAGAATCATAGGGACAAAAACTTGTCCTTATAAAACTCAATCTTTTGAAAACCAATATTTTGAATAGGGACAGACAAAAAATTATATGGACAAGGATTTTAGAGGCCCAAAAAACCTTTTGACAAGCATTTTTTCTCTATATTTTTGCGTCAGAAATCTATAGCCTATGAAAGCAAAACGGAAATACCTCATTCTTTTGGCCGTCGCACTCGGCGCGATGATGACCGCCTGCGACACGCCGGAAAAACGCTACGAGCGTGCGCGTACCTTATATGAAGAAGGCACCGAACTGCGCGAACAACGCCTCTCCGAAGAGGCCGCCAAGCGTTTCCTCCAAGCCTTAGACCTCCTTGGCAAGGGCGAAACGGACGAAAAGACCGTCCGCTTGGAAGGCCAACTGAAAGACAACCTCGGCGCGATGTACAACAAGCACGGCCTCTTTGACGATGCGCTCACGATGCACCGCGAGGCCATCGAATGTTTCCGTCAGGTGAACGACTCCGCCGAAGTGATGACCGCCATGCGCAACTGTGGCCGCGTGGCGAACTCGATGGAGCAGTTCAACCAAGCCAAACGCTACTACGACACGGCTTTCAGCATCGCCGCATTGTTGAATGACGAGGCCATGCAGAACGACCTCTACCTCGAAATGGGCCGCGACTACTACTTGCCTACGGGCAACTTCCCCAAGGCCGTCGAGTGCGTGAGCCGCGCCTTGGAAGGCGGCCTTGACGACAACAACACCGACATCGCCAACATGACGATGGGCGTACTTTGTTACTACACAAAGAATTACGCCGAGGCCAAGACATACTTGGAAGCCGCTCTCCGCAGCGAGCGCACCGGACTGAGAATGTCGGTCTATCAAACGCTTTACGCCATCGCCTACAACGAGGGCAACTACCAATTGGCCACTGACTATCAGGACCTTTTCACCCAAAGCATGATGCAGAGCGACCAAGAGCACGCTTCCGACAACCTGCAACGCCTGAAGGCTGAGTATGAACTGAAAGCCCAAAAGAGCGAGATGGAAGTCGTGATGCGCAACCGCAGCCTCAAACTTTTGCTCATCATTGCGGCAGCGGTGATTGCCATGCTGGTTATCGTGCTGATTGTGAGGAAGAAAGTGGGCGACCACAAATTGGCCGTGGCGCAGTTCCAAAATCAGGTGGAGCGCGACCAAAACCGCATCCACGAATTGGTGAGTGACATGGAAAACCTCATCCGCACCAACGACGACCTCCGCCGCGACCGTCAGACGCTCTCGCAAAAAGACCTGCTGATGACGAGCAAAATCATGGGGCGCAACAAGATTTACGCCACGGCGCAAAGCCTCAGCGAACAGGTGACCGCCGACGCGATGAACTTCACCCTCACCGACGACGACTGGGCCGACTTCATCAGCCTCACCGACTTGGTCTATGACGGCTTCTCGCAGCGCCTGCTCGAACGCTACCCCAAACTCGGCAAGTGGGACGTGCGCATCTGCTGCCTCTCCAAAAACGGTTTCTCCAACCAAGTGATTTCCATCCTCTTGGACACCCAAACCGAGTCCTATTACAAACGCAAGACCCGCATCAAGCAAATGAAGATGAACCTCACGGACGACAACCGAACGTTTGAGGAGATTGTCAATGCAGTATAAGCTATTAGCCTTTAGCTGTTAGCTATTAGCGGCTTTGACGCTGCTAACGGCTAAAAGCTAATAGCTAAAAAGAGAAATTAAATAATTAATAATCAAATATTTAAAACAATGAAAAAGACATTATTAACAACAGCAATCCTGATCGCCTTCGCCCTCGGCGGCGTGGCGCAGCCAGGCAGTTTCGCTCCACAAGGCGCGGAGTGGTACTTCAACCTCAGCTCTTTCATGGGTAGTCCTTCGTCTTTCTATCGGATGGCTGTGGAAGGCGACACCCTCATCCAAGGGCACACATGCAGCGTCATCACACGGCATTATTTGGGAGGCAACGGCGACAAACAGTTTGTCTATGAGGATAACGGCAAAGTGTATTGGTACAACCAAACCTTGCAGGCCTTCACCACGCTTTACGATTTTGACGCCGAAGTGGGCGACACATGGATTTGCGACATTGATTCCTGCTCGTTTGAGGTCACGGTGCAATCCATTGAGGAGGTGACATGGGAAGGCCGCACCTATCGGGTGCAAAATATTGCCCCGATAGAAGACGAGTTCTTTTACTTTTACTACGGTCGCATCATTGAGGGCATAGGAAGTGTAGATGGATTGTTCCCTTATCCATACGCTTGCGTAGGGGATGTTTATGATGGTACGTATCCGGATTACCTGCGCTGCTATCTCGTTGATGGTGAGATGCTTTACCACGAAGGGGAATATGATTGCGACGAATACGGCTATTGCTGGGACGGCACCGTGGCCGAAGCCTACGCTGGCGGCGATGGCACTGCCGAAAATCCCTATCAGATTGCCACTTCGGAACAACTGGCCTTGCTCGCCTATGAAACCAACAACGGCACGGGCGGCGATGCCTATTATGTCCTCACCAAAGACCTAAGCCTTGGAAACTGCCCAGGCAACGCTTCGGTGGAATGGACTCCCATCGGTATGCCCGTCATAACAGCCAATGGAGGAGTATTGGACACGGTTCCCCGTTTTTTCACTGGCCATTTCGACGGGCAGGGACATTCCATTTATGATTTGTGTCAAATCATCGATAACGGTTGGTTTGAGCCAGTGGGCGGCTTGTTCGGTTGCACCAACGGCGCCGAAATCAGCAATGTGAGTATGATCTTTTGTCATGTCAGTGGCCAAGGGAAATATGTGGGCGGCTTGGTGGGTCATGCGGGCTTGACCGACATTTCCAACTGCAGCATCAGCTTTGCGTCTTCCATCAAGACAGAAAAATGGGACGGCGTGGCTGGCGGCTTGATTGGCTACGTGGGAATGCCGTTTGGCAGCCATGGCGTGAGCGAACAGACCATTCACATCATGAACTGCTCTGTGCGACAGGCAGTGACGGTAAAAGGTTCATGGGCTGCTGGTGGCATCGTTGGGGAAGCCAATAAGGACTATTCGCTTTCGCAAGCGCCTTGCGAGATTTCCAATTGCTCTACACTTCAGTACTACCAAGCCTTCTGCATCCAAAGTGAATCTGCGGCTGGAGGTATTGTCGGACGAATGATCAACGGTTCCATTACGGATTGTAAGAATCAATACAAGGTGATAGGCGCTGATACTTATGGTGTGGGAGGCATTGTGGGTGAAGCTGAACACGTTACTGTGTCGCAATGCACTAATGGAGACTTCCATTATTCCGATTACGGTGAGATTGTGGGTGAGTATGCTTGCGGCGGCATTGTCGGGCGGTCTCCCTCGGAATGGATCAGCAATCCGCATCTTGATGTGATAGATTGTGAGAATTATGGTAGGGTTACAGGTCACAACACCACTTCTGGTACTTTGGTTGGTGGCATAGTTGGTGCATACGCTTCCAACATCATCCGTTGCTTCAACAAAGGTAATGTCACGGCAACCGTTAAGTATTCGGGCGCGGCAGGTGGGATCACGGGCAATAGTTTGGGAACTATTGCCAATTGTTTCAATCGGGGCAATGTGAACACGGCATTGGACGAGTCTGCCGACGATGTGGGTTGGTTGTTTGCGGGTGGCATTGCTGGCACGCCCGATTCTCGCATTTATAATGTCTATAACACGGGTGCCGTTTCAGGCCCTGATTTGTCCGCTTTTCCGGATGTGTTGGTGGGCTACGGCAACATCATCGGTTACGGCATTGAAGGTTGCCATTACCTTAATGCCTATTGGCTCGACAACGACCTGCCAGCTTGCGGCCATGTGAATGAGCCGGAATTACATGGCTCTTCAGCGTTCCATTCGGGCATGACTTCCACCAAATGGCAACTCAACGAACCACAATACGGCACCACCGACCTTTTGGAGGCCTTGAACTATGGAGCGGAAGCCTTGGCGGAGCAATATCCTACGGAACCTGCTATGGTTCAGCGTTGGGAATATGACAATGACAATATCAACGACGGCTTCCCTGTGTTTGGCGAAATTGAGGTCAGCTATCCTTTCGTTGGAACGGAATGGTACTACGAAATCCTCAACGACAACGGCAGTATCACCTATCAGCATTTGGAGTATGCCGCCGACACGACCGTCAATAACAAGGACGTGAAAATCATCATTCGCACGAACACGCTCTACGACAAGGGCCGACACAGAGAAATGACCCGAGAATACATCTACGAGAGCTTCGGCAAGGTGTATTGGTGGAACGAAACCCTTCAGGATTTCACCATGCTCTATGACTTTGGCGCCCAAATCGGTGATGAATGGGTCATTAGGGTGGGCGAGCAAAGCCTCACCATGCACGTGGATACGGTGGAGCAATACGAATACGAAGGCACAACCTACAGAATGCTGCAAGTGAGCGACGAAGGCGACCTATTCAGCGGCACCATCATGAGCGGCATCGGCCACATGACCAGTTTCTTCCCCGAACGGCTGATGACGCGCAGCAAGAATTTCCGCATAGAAGGCATCCGCTGCCATTGGCGCGAGGGCGAACTGGTGTTCAAGCGCGGCGACAGGGATTGCGACGAGGTGTATCAGGAATTGCATGATGGCATAGACGAACTGTCTGATGGTGTATTCTCTATCTATCCCAACCCAACGAGCGGCATCCTCGTCGTAGAGACGCAATGCTTTGCGTCTCAACCCGCAACAACCTACCGCATCACCAACCTGATGGGCCAAACCCTGCTGTCAGGCACCATCACCGCCGAAAACCAACAAATTGATGTTTCCGATTTGCATAGTGGAATGTTTTTCATTACCTTTGCAGGCGCAACGCGGAAATTTGTGGTGGATTAACCCTGTAGGGACACACCGCGTGTGTCCGCCAATGCAACCAACGGATGTATGCGATGTGTCCCTACAGACTGAAAAATGAATGAAATGAATAACAAATCCAAAATTAACAGAATATGAAAAACAAAAATCTTTACATCCTTGTCATTCTGGCCGTCTGGCTTTGTTCTTGTTCCCCGAAGGTTCACAAGCACATCATCAAGGAAAGGCATCCCGTTGGCAACGATACCGAAGTGACGGTGTACAATATTGGCGAGGTCGTCCCCGAAAACGCGGAAGTCATAGGAAACGTGTCCGTGTTGGACGGAGGATTCACCACGCGTTGCGACTGGGAAACCGTTCTTGAAACGGCCAAACAAGAGGTGCGGGCTGCAGGCGGCAACGGCATCGAGATTGTGCAGCACAGCTTCCCCGGACAAAACGGCAGCTACTGCCACCAAATTACGGCTTACATGCTGAATATCAGCGATGATATAGAACCTGTTGCCTTGTCGGAAACGGCAAAAGAAAACTTCCATGATTACGTGGTTTTGAAAGACGGCGACACCATCCCATGCCTTGTTACCGACAAAACCGACAAGTATATCGCCTTTCTCTATGAACGTAACGGCATCAGACGACTCACCCGTTTGCTTTTGACGGATGTCCCGCATTACTACATCAACGACCCTGTGGAGTTGGCCCGGCGAAAAGCCGAGAGCGAAAAGAAAGAGTACCACGTGCAAATCGCGTTGAACGTCGGCTATGCTTTCAGGACGGCAAAGTTTTCCAACAACCTTTCGGGCGATTACAAGGACTATCTGAAAAAGCTGTCGCGAGGCCCTGACTATGGCGCCAGCATTCGGTTCAATATCACAAACGGGGTCACTTTTGGCTTGCATTATGACCAGTTCTCGAGCAGCAATGCGGGCTATTTCTATACCTACGATGATGAAGGCAACTATTATGAAGGGCCAGTAAGCAACATCCATACCATCACTTTCATAGGCATGTCGTTCGGCGCTTTGACGGCCTCTTCCAGAAACGGCAAGCACATGTTGAATCTTGAAGCCCTCGCCGGATACTTGGGCTACAAGGACAGTGCCGAAGAATTTGGCTACAAATACACATTGAAAGGACACACTTTCGGCTTGGGCCTTGGATTCGGCTACGATTACAGGCTTACGCAGCATATCGCCATCGGCGCGGAGGCTTCGTATTACATCGGTGCCTTGTCGAATGCGACCTATGACGACGGCACTCACAAGGAAGACATAGACATGGGTAATACCAAAGAAGGCCTACAGCGATTCAACCTCAAGGCTGGGATTCGGTTTTATTTGTGAGGGTGATTTGTGAGTGACATAAGGCACTTTGTTCAGCCAAAACGGGGTGTTTTTGTGGTGTTTTGGCTGAATAAAGTGGTTTTTGTAAATGAAGTAGGTTTCTTCCTCAATCGTGTTCCTCCAACCAAGGCCTAAGGATGTCGCAATACTTGTCCGTCTGTTCCACGAAGCAGGTGTGGCGCGCGCCTTTGAAGACTTCCCAGCGGCTGTTGGGGATGTTCTCAAAGAGCGAGGCGGCCACCACTGGGGTGCAGATGTCGCGGGTGCCGCTGCAAATCAGACAAGGTTGCTTGATTTCACCGAGACGATCGGTGTATTCGAAATCGGCCAAGTCGCCTAAGGGTTGGTATTCGTTGGGTCCCCAGCCGTAGAGATAGGCTTCGTTGCCCGCGCGTTTAGGTCGGCGGAGACATTCGGGCGAGTGCTCATCGATGCTGATGACATAACGCTCAAAATAATGCTCGTTGGCGCGGAGATAGTCGGGGTCGTCCCATTTGCCGGTGGCCTCAGCGCGACGGATGGCTTCTTGGTCTTCTTTAGACATGTACTTGATGAGGCGGTGTTGCTCACTGGCCCAAAGCGAGCTGGAGGCATGGCCCGAAGAAAGAATCACCGACTTGATGCCTTTAGGCTGGCAGTCAATGATATAGGCGATGGCCTGCATGGCACCCCACGACTGACCGAGGATGTGGATTTGGTCGAGGTGCAGATGTTCGCGCAAAGCGATGAGCTCGTTGATCCAAGTTTCCTGGGTCCATAGCTCGGGATGGCCGTCCAAATAGGAGTTGCCGCAACCAATTTGGTCGTAAGAAATCACCTGTCGGCCCGTTTCGGCAATGCAGTCCAACACCTCGAAATAGTTGTGCGTGCTGCCTGGTCCGCCATGCAGCAGCAACAATGCGGGTTTGTCTGAGGGTTCACCGACAATGCGGTAGTAAGTCTGATAGCCCAAATAGGGCATGTATCCTTCTTGGATGGGATGTTGATTCATGGTTTGATGAGGTTTGGTTTGTCGGGGGCAAAGGTAAGGTTTTTTCTAAACCTACACACAAACGGTTTTTGCCTTGGCGAGAGTGCTGGAGTGTGCGGCGGAGGTGATTTTTGAGTGATGCAAAAGGATTTCATCGATTATAAACCCTGTAGTGACTTAATCCGCTCCTCGAATATGGTTTTTGGCAATCGTGGATTTGTTTTCAACAGCATTTCTAATCGTTCCGCCATGACTGTACCCGTAATCAATTGTTCTGCAACAAATTTGTCAACAAGATAAAGGATGCCAGAAACCAGCACACCTTCATCTTCTGCGTGATTACGCAACTTTTTGTCGCCCGTAAGCAGTCGGTAGCCGTTGTCTTTCGAGTACTTCAAAACTGCACAATCCGTTAACGAAAGGTTTGTCTGCATGGCCATCTTACCATAATAAGCCACCAAATCAACGTTCTCCTTGTCACTAAAAGAATGGACCTCCAGTATACCGTCTTTTACCATTTGGTCAATTTCAGGTCGCTTATAGGGCGAACGGTGCAACTCTGCCAATACGTAATCTACTGTGTGGAACTTGATAGAACAACGTTCAACCAGTCCCAATAAATCAGCATCGTACATGTCGATGAGCACCTGCGTATCGTTGACCACTATCTCCATATCACGCTAATGTCAGTTGTGCATTCACTTGGTCAACGGAACAATCAAGCAGGTCGGCAGCCTTCGATAAAGTAATCAGGTTGTCGGACAATGCCTTGTAAACCAATCGTTCGAAACGCGACGATTCCTCTTTGTGATATACGCTTGCCTGCACTCTCTGTTTCAGTTCAGGATTTCGATTTAGCTCGATGCACAAAGACCTGTGCGATGCTTCACTGATGATTCCTATTTGCTTGGCTTTCACAAGGATGGCATCAACCGAAATTCCATAACTCTCTTGTATCAGTTTTAACTCCTTCCAAGAGAGGCTTTTGCGATGTTCGCCTAACAGCGATTTCAGCACTGCTGATGGCAGAAGCACTTCGTTGGCAAAAATATTGCACAAGCGTTCCACATCAGCTCCTTCGTTGAACCGCAATACTATATGCGCCAACTCATGGAAAAGCGTCAGGCGACGGCGTTCAGAAATGATGTTCCTGTTGAGGACTATAACTGGCAGTTCTATGTTTTTCAGACAACTACCATCGAATTTCTTGTCAGCGTCAATCTCAATCACTTTTACTCCGCTGTTTTCAAGTACTTCGATGGGCGTGGAAATGCAGTCGGTACCCAGGTTAAGATCTTGACGGAAGCGTGCTCCGATCGATCGGGCGTCGTTGTCACTGCTCAACAGCACCTGGTCATAAGTAAGGTTAAACGGAACTCCATCGTGTGTAATATTCTCTATTTCGCTATATTTTTCAATCAACAACGCGATGCGCTCTTTGATGGCCGTTTCCTTTTTGGCGGGAAGGCTCGACCGTTTGCGGAACTCGAAGCTATTGTAATCAATGCTCACGGTGAATGGTCTAAAGAAATAATCGATTCCAAAATCAAGAGCTTCAGCTATGGCAATCAGGTTTTGGCTCGATGGAATCATCTTCGCCGTTTCGTATTTGGCGATGGCATTACTTGAAATCCGACCACCCAGCCGTGCACAAAGTTCTCTTTGAGAAATCCCTCGAATCCTTCGTGCATTGATAAGTCGCTGTGCAAAAACATTTTCCATAACTACCCCCTTTTTATTGATGACTTGATTTGGTGTGCAAAAATACACATTATTTTTTAATTTGCACACCTTTTTTGTTTTTTATCCCTGAAAACCATTCGGAAGCAATCCCATTTCACCCAAAAGGAACTGGCCGAATTGTCGGGCGTCACCCTTCGCATGATCCAGGCATACGAGCAAGGCGACCAAGACATCATGAAAACCAAGGCGCGGACGGTTTTTGCTTTGGCGAGGGCGCTGGGGTGTGGGGCTGAGGTGATTTGTGGGTAATACAAAGTAAAAATAGCGCGATACACAATTATGCATCGCGCTATTATAATCATCTGATAACATTAATCCTCAACAACAAACCCCTTGTCAATCAAATTCGCAAAATACACTGGTGGCAAGACGTAATTATTAATAGGTGTGCCTATTGTTTTTGCAAAGATTACCCCACGAATTGAGCCATAGCATAAAGATGCAAATTGGACTAGCAAATGCGGAGCAAACATGATACGACCGTCCTTACGCAAGTTTTCAACTGACTCTGGCAAAAGGTTGAAATAACTTTTTAATTCAGCTTTTACTAATGGCTTTTCCTGAGATGCCATGTTAACGATAATCTTACTGCAAAGTATGTAATTATCTTTGTCATACGAAAACTGCGCTTCGGTATGAAATTGGACTTCATTCGGTTCTGGATTGCAATTCTCTTCAAACATGGCAAATTGCTCAAGTTCCATTTTGCTAAATCTATACATTACTTGTGGTTCCATTGTCTCAAGTGTTTAGGCGGCATCGTTAGCCATTGGTACATAATTTTCATGTGATAATTGATTGTCAGAGAATCTTTCGCTAGTTATTGCATCGGGTGAGAATCTATACTGGAAAGGGAAACTTATTACTGTAGTGCTAACATACGGTTTTGCTATAGCAACTATGTTTTCACAAATTACGTTCTGAATCTTACAGATGGTTTCAAGGGTCATGTTTTCCCCTCCTTTTAAAAGTTTTCCAACATATACTGCCGACACCCCCATTTTATCTGCCAACTCTTTTTGAGTTAGCCCTGCCTTACGAAGATAGTAATGCAGACAGAGAGCTATTTCCTGGGACATTCTCAACCAGTTACGGTTTTCCTTTCGGATTCGTGCTTTTTCTCTTGCCTCTTCGCTGCGAGGTTTGGCTAATGCGGCCAATTTTTCCGGGTTAAATGCCATAATTGTAAATTGTTTAAGTTGATTAGTTGTTTTCCATATCATCACTATCCATGATGCCATTTGCTTTGAGGAATTGCCTGACTTTGTCGATGTTATTCAAAACGTGCTCTTTTAAATCTGGAGAGTTCTGTATCGTATCAGCCAATTTTATTCCTCCTCCTGTTATTAGGTATGTGTTTGTATTCATCTTTATGGCGTATATCCTTAGTAGTGAAGGTCGATTTGTCCCATAAGATTTCATGGGAGGTCGTTCCTTCTCAAATTGATATTTTCCATCCAAATAATAAAAATGAGAATCAAAGTCTTTTCCTACAATACTATTTTTGGTGTTATTGTATAATTCTTCAAAAAGGTCTTCTAAATCAGTAGCTTCTTGCAATACTTGAAGTGTAGCATCTTCTGGCTCAGGTGTTTTTTGCCAAACTGGGGATTTCAGATAATCTTGAAAAATTTCAAAGAACTGCGTCACATACTCCAAATCATTCCATTGTTGGAACAATCTGTCGAATTCGTTTTCCTCTACATCATCATATTGAACGCTGTAGATGTATGGTGGATATATAGCTATTAGTTCCAATTCGATATAAACTTACAGGTTTACTTTTGTCGGTTGACGATGCAAAAATAGACTTTATTTCTGAAATAAAGCTACTATTACTGTCAAAATAATAAACTTATAGGTTAATTTATACAAAGTCTAAATAATAACGCTTCGGTTTTATTCTTCATTGAACGAAATTCGCCTCTTGCCAAAACATCATGATAATGAATGCCGAAGCGCGGACGGTTTTTGCTTTGGTGAGGGTGCTGATGTGCGGCTGAAGGGATCTTACTAATTGATTAAACTAATTCCAATCGTCGAGGCCATACCAAGGAATGTGCATATGGTTGGTTAATAATAAATTGCGCTGCTTTAAATCCTTATACAAAGTATGCATTTTTTTATTAACCGCTTTTGCTGTAGAAATTAAATCTCTGTTATTGTTCATTGCCCGATTGCAAACAGCTATCCATCTTGCATATTGAAAAGGGACTAAAAAGCCAAAGCCAGGATATTTTGGGACAGATGAGGGTATATGGCTAATTGCTATTACATAATCAAGGTATTTTTTTGTAAGTGTTTCGATTATATTAAAATCATCAACTTTATTGTCTATAATCGTATCATCCTGTCCATCGTAAAACAAACTTAATTTACAATTTAAGTATGTGCATGATTTTAATAACTGAAGTATATTTTGAAAATACTGTGATTTCTCAACTAACGCATTTATTTCTAATTTAACAATACTCAATCTGGTTTTTGAGTTTTCAAAAGCAGATATGCACCGATCCCGAAAATATGCTGGAACGCCAAATGTTTTCGTTTCTAAATCACAATCTTCGGTATTATAGTTTTTATAATTAATTGATTCTGAATATGGAATATATTTATTCAATGGTTCAAGAATTGACAACATAGACATAAGAACCGTTGTATAATCTTTTAAATCATTTAATCTATATTGAACACGATTATATTGCTCTGTATATTTACGTAATATAGAGGATTTTAGATTATCGAAACAACTTAATAGTTTTTCTTTGCAACGTTGAGTTTCTGTATCATTAAATATGATTAGTACTTTATCGTATATTTTCAGGAACTTTACACATATCCCAATAGGAAGGTTGCTATTTGAATTGACGAAATTGTTAAGACAAGAGATATAATTATTACAATAATCGACAATAGAGGAGGTAAAACTTAATTGATGGTTTTTTATAACCCAATTCATGCGTTTATTAAGAATGTTTATTGCTTCACATGCTTCTAGATATGTTTCGGATTGTAAGTTTTTCTCAATCTTTAATACTTCAGTAAATGCTTGACTAAATCCGTCATATTCCATACATTTTGCCTTAATGCCATTAACTATGCTTTTTGCACGGGAAACTGCTTCGTTCTTTAATAGATTAAGCATAGTAATAACACTATCATTGCTAATTAAATCAGCATCTTCTAACACTTGCAAAGATAAAAACGGGTTTTTGCTAATGACTTCTTTTAATAGTTGTGCAGCCATGTAACACTTATGAGAATTATCACTTGATGCCGATAAATATTTAGCTTTCAAAAATATAACCTTCTCATTAGGGGCACATTTGTTTGTCCATTCGACAGCATCATCTAACTCTCCTTTTAAATATGAGATTTCAGCCATATATAAATACACACTATCTAATTGATGTATTAAACGAGTTTGTTTGCTTGACTCGATTTCTGGACGGACATAGTGTATGTAATGCTCAAATGATTCTTTGGCTTTATTTATATCAAGAAAATATGTTGAGTTAAGATATATGTATCCAAGATAAAACCATGAAAAATAATCATCTGGTGATATTTCTATTGCTTTCTGAAAGGCATTAACTGCATCTTCATAATACAGCTTGTCGTTTTCTTTAATAGCTATTTTTATATACTTTATTCCTTGTTCCATATAATACCGTCTTTCTCTTTGGAACTCTGGAATTTTCATCTCTTGGTAGATTGCCGCTAAATAAATATTTGATAATTCAATCTTTTGTATCACAAATTCAAAAGATTTGCCAACTTGTTTTCTAAAACCCTCTAACAATTCTTGAGTGTGAATCTGTCCTGCTCTCAAATCAGAAAACCCTCTTGTGACAGAATTTCCTATATCGCTTAAATTACTATTGATATTAGACAATTGCTGATTAGCTTTTCCAAGTTCTATCTCCATTTGAGTAAAACCTTTTTCTAATGATGAAGTAAGGCCTTGGGCTACATAATCCATTTTATGCGAAATAGTAGAGGATAATTCTTGAATATTAGAATTGGTGTATTTGATTCCTTCATACAGCACATCACCATTTGTTTTGATGACATTTTGTATTTCGTCAGCTTGAAGAACTCCTAATTGCTGCATGAAATTATAATCATAAACAGCATCCTCTCTATCTAAAAGAGGATGGTTAACAGCATAGTTCAGATAGCGACGGTATTGATCTATAACACTATATTGGGAATCTTTAATGATAGCAAAATTTCGCATAGTTTAATTAAGTGTAATTATGTCATTTTATAATTTCATTCATGTATCACCATTTCTGTACAAACAAAATGTGAAGTTGCAAATTTACGTTTTATTCCGAAAGTATCAATAGAAAACATAGAATAATGATGAACATAAATCGGAGTTTACGGAGAAGCCGCTGTACAAATTCTTGAATTAGAGTAGCGGTGGGGACGATAGAGGTACTGAGCGGAACTTTGCGGAGCGACCTGACCTTTTCTTGGGTTGACAACGGGGGTGACGGCTTCATTGCCTGTGTGCGTTGAGAAAACCGAGAGGGGAAAAAGTGCCAGCAACATACTTACACCGTTCAATCAGAGGAAAAAACAAAAAAAAGGCGTAACCCTTTCGGATTACACCTTTTTTGATAGTGATTTAAGAAGTGCTTACTTCACCTCCTCAAAATTAAGATATATTGATAATCAATTAGATACAAAGATATGTTGCAAATATGTTGCAAATTAAAAATAAGTATTTGGACTGCTTAAATGCTTGATTATAAGTGCGATGCAAAGATACGAAATCCTTTTTGATAAACAACCATAAAGACCATAATTTGCGCCGTTTTGGGCAAAATGGGAACCTGACTGACAGACGAAGGATGCGGCCTATAAGCTTAATAAAGAAGGTGTTGCTCATCTCCGCATCCTTTGGCTGGCAGGCAGCCCTCCGAATCGTTTTCATTGACCAAGCGGAAATGGAGGAAATAGAGGATGTCGGAGAAACGAGAACGGGAAAACGCAACCCAATTTACAGCCGAAATAAGACAAAGATTGCGTAATGCTCAACAAAAAAAGGTTGAAGCACCCCTGCAATCTTTGGCTTATTTTGGATAAACAATTACACTACAACAGAGCCGAAATACCGCCCATCGAGCGACGGCCAGAAAAAAGGAAGGCTCCCTGTCAGGAAGCCTTGACTTGCTTAATAATGGTTGCCATTACGAAGGCGAGGATAGCCACAAGCACCAACACCATACCGAGCAGAAACCAAACGGCATTGGGCGGTTTCTTGTTTGGCGGTTCCTCGCTGATGACGACCTGCGCGTAGCGCAGCGTGTCCGTGAAATGAATTGGCTCGGGCTGCGCCTCGTAGGTGATGGTGAGGCTGTCATCCGTAGCGGTCGCGGTGAAAGTGCCTTGCTTCGTCTTGACCGTGACGGGTTGGCCTTCGAGGAGCGGGCGGAGTGGCATGGCTGCGCTGTCGGCCACGGGCGCGACCGTGAGGAGCGTGTCGAAGGCGTGTGCTTGCACGGTGTGGAGTTCCGGGCAGCGTTCCGTTATTCTACGGATTTGGCGCTGCGCTCTGCGGTTCGCGTTGCAAGCACACATAACCATCGACATCAGGAGGAGGAAAAGGATGCGCGTTCTCATAGCTTCTCAATCATCTGTTTCAGTTCCTCATTCTCGATGTTCAACTGCCGAACCTGTGCGGTAAGCCCGACGATTTCACGGCGAGCTTCAGTAAGTTCCGCATAGACGCGCTTGTTCTCTTGGACCAGTTCATAGATGGTGTGCTGCATCTCCTTGATGACTTGGTTTTGACGGTGGCGCGTGGCGGCAAACCAAGTGACGATGCCTGTGACGGGCGCAAGGAGCGTTGTTATCCATTCGTAGAGTGACATAGCGGCAAAGTTTTAGGATTTCTTTTTCTTCTCTTTGTCGCGCTCAGGGCGATTTGCGATAGACAATGTGCCGAAACCACCTCTCCGCTGATACTGATAGGTCAAATAGCAGCGGATGTTGTCGCCATCGGTGGCAAAGCTGCCTGTTTCGACGGTCAGGTTGGCGTTGGAGTCCGAAAAGGACGTGTTGAAAACGGTTATCTTCTTTTGCGTCAGGTTGTAGGCCACAACGGAGAAGCAAGCTGAAGCGGGTTTGTTGATTGAGGCGACAACAGTCTGGTCGATGACGATGCCCGTCACTGGATTAGCCGGAGAGCCAATAGAGGTAGCCGTAAGGGTCAGCATTGGCGTATCGATGCGCTCACCGTTGCCGATGCCCTCCAGCAAGGAGAGATTGAAGGTTTTGACATCGGAAGCGTAGTCGTGGCAAGCCGAAAGCTGACGGGTGAGCATGTTGCGGCGCGTCATGCCGCGTGTGACCGACGGGAACAGCATGGCAAGCTGCTCATCAGAGAGTTGCGATGTGAGTTCCTGAACTTGTTTGAAGAAAGCGCGTTGCGCCTGTTGTGCAGGTGTGTTGGCGTTTCTGACAGATTGCGCCTGACCGCGCATGTAAGAAATGCCATTCCATGAGGAGCCGATAACTGTACCGACTTTGCCTCTGAATCCGCCGAGGATTCCTTGTTTGATTTTTCCCATTGCTTTACTTGTTTAGGGGTTAGACATTTAGTTGTTCTTTTTGGGTGGACGGGCAGGGCGTTCACATACGCCCATCGTTCCGAAGCCGATTTGTGCGGTTTGTGCGCCTGTGGAAAGGAGAAAACCGCTGAAGGTGTCGGAGGCTTCGCCGTAGGCAGACAGACCGACAATGAATGACCATTCTCCAGCTGCGCCGAAGGCGACAGGCGAGTTGATGAGGAACACTCTTTTCTTGGTGACATTAGCCACGAATACGGTAGGGTATTCATCGGCATGGTCGGTGCGCCAGCCGCTTGCGCCGTTCCATGAGATGGCGAGGTTGTTGCCATCAACGGAAAAGGATGCCTCTGGCAGCTCTGCCGTTGGCGCGTTGCCAAGGGTTTTTAGGTTTGCCAAGTCCACATGTTTGCTGTCGGCCTCAACGATGGGGTCTTCAGAAAGCTGCTGGACGATGGCGTTGCGTCGTGTCATGCCCTTGGGCGATGACGGGTACAGGAAGGCAAGCTGCTCGGCAGTGAGTTGGCTAGCGATTTGCTGCACCTCCTTGAAGAAGTCGCGCTGCTTGATTTGAGCGGCAGACTTCGAGTTTCTGACTGATTGCGGAAGGCCTTTCATGTAGGCGATGCCGTTCCACGAGGAGCCTATTACGGTTCCCACTTTTCCTTTGAATCCGCCTAAGATTCCCTGTTTGATTTTTCCCATAATTCAGAATTTTTATTGGTTAATACTTGGTTTAGATTTTGCGAACCTGACTCGGAGTTGGTATAGACTTGAACCCTACTTGACCATGCCCCGGAAATCTCTTAAAAAAGCCGCCCGTAAGGACGGCTTTTGAGGATGTCCGCGAATACGCTGTTAGGCGTTCCTCTTGACGCGGGCAGGACGCTCGCTAACGCAAAGGTGGCCATGCCAATGAGGAGAAGTTGCGCCTGTGGAGAGGAGAAAGCCCGAGAAAGTGTCGGTGGCTTCGCCATAGGCGGAAAGGCCAACATTGAACGATTGGTTTCCAGATTGGCCGAAGGCCACAGTGGAATTGACGAGATAGACCTTCTTTTTGGTGACGTTGGCCACAAAGACGGTCGGGAACTCGTCGGAGTGGGCGGCGCGGTAGTCGGTGGAGCCGTCCCAGGAGATGGTCAGGTTTTCACCAGCCGCTATGATGGTGGCATCCGGCAGGTCGGCGGTAGGCGCATTGCCGAGGGTGGTGATGTTGGCCAAATCGACGTGCTTTGCATCGTCAGTGACGACGGGGTCGGCGGCGAGCTGCTGTGCGAGCGCGTTGCGACGGGTCATGTTCTTTGGGGTTAGAGGAAAGAGGAAAGCCAACTGCTCGTTGGAGAGCTGACCTGCCAGGTCCTGAACTTCCTTGAAGAAGTCGCGTTGAATCATCTGTGCGGGGGTCTTGGGGTTCCTGATGTTTTGGGCGTGGCCTTTCATGTAGGAAATGCCGTTCCAAGAGGAGCCAATGACCGTCCCGACTTTACCTTTGAATCCTCCGAGGATTCCTTGCTTGATTTTTCCCATAATCTTGAAATTTAGAAGTTAATAAATGAGGTTAATTGGTTTTGTTTCGCAAATGTATATCTATTTTATTTACAATAGGTTACAATGGTTTCTGTTGCTTCGCTTTGCGTTAGTTTGCGTAGCTGACAAACGGGATGGATGGTGTATTTTTGCAAAGCATCAAAACAATAAGATTATGAAAAAGCTAATGGTGCTGGCCATCGCGTTTCTTGTGCTTTCTTGCGGATGCCAGCGGGAATGGAAAGAAAGCAGACTTTTGACTATCCCCAAAGGGGGAAATACCGCAACGAGTGTAACGAAGTGCCTTTCTGGAAATGACAAGGAGCAAGTTATGATGAAGGTGAGCCGCGTCATTGACGGCGACACCTTCGAGGGGAACATCATCACGACGGGAGGAGGTAGCCGCACGGCGAGCGACCAGAACGCCGGAGGCGGATGGTGGGCGCAACAGATGATGGTGACCCAAATCCGCATCAACGGCATCGACGCGCCGGAGCGAGGGCAGTATTACGGGGATGTGGCCACGCTGCACCTTCAATGGCTCATCAGCGGGAAGACCGTAGGACTGAAGCTGAAACAGCGCGACCAGTACGGGCGGTGGATTGCGACGGTTTACCTCGACGGTAAGGACATCGGGGCTGAAATGCTGAAGCATGGATTGGCGTGGCATTACAAGGAGTATGACCGCAATCCGACCTATTCGGCGTTGGAAGCCGAAGCGAAACAGGACGGACGCGGCCTGTGGAGCGACGAGCGGGCTGTGGCTCCTTGGGTTTGGAGGAAGATAGGCAAATTTGAAAGAGATGCGTATCGATGAATCCTCCTACCCCCCTTACAAAGGGGGAAGAATGGACGGAACAAACTAAAGGAGAAATAGTTATGGAATTGTCAGAGTTATCGAAAAAGAGGCTGGAAGGCGTTGATGAACGCCTGACGGCGATTGTGATTGAGTGCGCGAAGCGTTGTCCTTTTCCTTTCAATGTGTCGGAAGGGCTGCGGAGCGAAGCAAAGCAGCGCGAGTATGTGAGGCAGGGAAAGTCACGCACGATGAAAAGCAAACACCTCATCGGGAAGGCGGTGGATTTGTACCCGCTGACGATGAACCGCAAGGCGGTGGATTGGACCAGATTTGAAGATTTGGCCGAAGTGATGTTTCAGGTGGCCAGCGAAATGAATGTGAAGCTCGTTTGGGGCGGGAACTGGAAAACCTTCGTCGATAAGAGCCACTTTGAGTTAAAGTAGTCTGTTCGTTCTTTTCATTTTATTTTGAAGCCTTTGCCAGTTGGTGAAGGCTTTTTTATTGGGTGGTTGGAGGGGATTGATGGTGGAACGGTGACGGCTTCAGCCGTTGAACCGTTTTACGGGGTGGTGGTCGGGGGTGACGGTGGCACGGATGCGCGTTGGGTCAGCAGGTTAAGGGGGAAAAGCGCCTGCGGCCTAAAGACAGAGAAAAACAGAGCCGAGAAAGAGGATACTAAGGGCAACTGGACTACACCAGAGCGGGAAACCCTGCGCCCCGTTCGCGCCAGCGCGGCCGACCCGCCCGACAGGAGTCCGCGCACGGTTACAATCCGAAGCGGCGGCGGGTGTGCCTTTTGCGGCGGCGACCCCGAAGAGGCAGGCACCAGCGAAAGCCTTGCGGGATGGGATGGCAACGATGAGGGGGCGAAACAAGATGCGCTTTAGCGCTCCGAAAAGGGAACCGCCGGGCGGACGCGCAAGCAGGGGCGCAAAACTAAAGGGGCGCGGCGACCCCCGCTAAAAAGTTGCGAGGTACGAGAACCGTTTGGGGGTTCGGGGGGCGACAAGAAAGCCCCGAGCGAGCAAGGAGCCACGAAAGCGGCTGGCCTTGGAGCCGCAAACGCTCGCTGGAGCCGCGCCAGTGGAGCGCAGCGAAACGCTTGTCGAGGGACGGCGAAGAGCAGCGGCGGTGTCGGGCAAGGGCGGCAACCTGAAAAAGCGCACGAAGCTCAGCATTTTTTCAGATTGCCGCTCGGCTTGACCCTTGCCAGCACCAAGGCAGGCGCAAGAAGCGGCGACGCAGGGAACACCGATTTCCCCCTCCCGCTGAATTAGGTAGGTTGGACGTCGGGCAGTTACCCGAAGCTGCACTATGCTTGCATCGGGTTAATGTCGTGTTGCCCCTTCAGGGCTGTGCGTATCGTTATATGTGCTAACGTACTATCGTGCTAACGACTTGTGAGATTGCGGATCAAGTCCGCAATGACGGTGAGGCTTTGAAGGCTTTCAAGTCAGTAAAAGCCCGATGATAACAGTTGGAGTTAGCCACTGGCGGGGTTTTTGCCTGGTTAATGCTTCAGCTGTGGGTAAAGCGCGACGGCCTTTCATAAGATTTCCTTAGAAGTATTGACTTTCAATTTGACATGTGGCTGCCCTGGGCATGTGTCGTTTTTCCTTTGTCGTTTTTTTTCGTTCTATCGTGATTTCGTTATTCGTGCTATCGAATTGACGAAGCAGTTGGAACTGAAAAACGACTCTTGCCCAGGGCGATGTAGAAGTTGAGGCTGGCCGTCGCGCGGCCGCTGGGCGGTGTTGTGGACTGGCGAAATGTTCGCCCGCAGGAACGAGGACGACACATTTTGACAGGCCGCATTACCGCACAGCATTGGGCAGGCAGGGTAAAAGCCCAAACAATGCAAAAACCATGACAGCGGCGGCTTGGTCGATATGAGGTTGATATTGCTAAACCGTCAGTTAGATTATACGGCTGTATAGGTGCGGTCTTTGAAAGTGCCTTGTGGCTTTATCATTCCAAGTTCGGAAAGAATGTGCAGATAGTTTCTGGCTGTTGACTTGCCTCTGTTCAACATGGCAGCTACTTTCTCAGAATTGCAGTTCGGATTATCCTTGACGAAAAGGAATACATCTGCCAGTTTTTCAATGATACCGCCAGATACCGCCAATTTACCACCAGATACCGCCAATTTACCGCCAATCATGTCGATTGCTGCTTGTTTATCTGTATGAGTAGTGACATCAACTTGTGCTTCCTTATTGCGCTGGAATACGATAGTTATCGTACTGTTATTAGCAATCCATTTAGGTTCGGGCAAGCCTTGCTTGTTGCACAGATCAATTATGCGTTGTGCTCCCGAACCCCATTTTTCCAAATAGTTACAGAGGTATAGGAACTGTGCCAACTTTTTGTTGTACGGATAAGACTCGTGGGGCTGCTTAATGTTTTCAGGGGAAATCTCCGGCGGGAATTTGCCAGGATTGACGATTTCGAGGCGATCATCATAAATGGCCAGGCTGACTGAACCATTGGTGCGCTCGTATTGACGGTGACAAAGGGCATTGATTAAGGCTTCGCGCAATGCCTCTATTGGGATTTCAAGCTTTTCATCACGCTGAAGGCCAATGATTTCTCCACCAAGTTTCAGGTTTCTAAAACAAAAGGCGACACCTGCATCCAACAAGTGAAAGAAATTCCCCGACTCACTTTTGTTGTCAATGAAAATGTTTTTGTCTTTGCCTTTGAAACAAGCCATGCGAAGCTCAATCTGAGGGTATGGCTCTGTGTCTTTGGCGAAAAGCACAACGGCGGCATGATAAAACCGTGTAATGCCGGTAATTCCAAAACCTGTCACAGAATATAACAACTGCTCTCCGTGCGCGTCTGTATTGCGGAGAGCAGTTGTTTTGTCAGAAGCCAGTTACAATCCTGTCATGACGACCTGGGAAGAAAGCGGGAGCTGAAGCGATCTTTCAGGCGCATGTGAAGGGTACGTCGCAGGGCAGACTGTTCTTCTGCGCTGATGCAGCGCTTGGGCAGCAGGTAGACATCCTG
>ONVP01000177.1:4910-6007 GCA_900321315.1 uncultured Bacteroidales bacterium | reverse complement strand
CGCGACTACATCACGCAATGGAGCTACGGCAAGGGCGAAACATGGAGCCTGCTGATTCCCAACGCAAAAGGCGGCGCTTCGGCCTACATCGGAAAGCAAAATCCGGCTTTGGAAAAGGCCGACGGACGCTTCAAGGAAGGAATCGCGCAGAGCAACGCCTACTGGGGCGACCAACCCGGCACGAGCGGACCGGTTTATGTGGGTGCTATCGTGGTGTTTCTCTTTGTGTTAGGCGCTCTAACGGTGAAAGGACCGGTAAAATGGGCTTTGCTCGTCGCAACGCTGTTGTCCATCCTGCTCAGTTGGGGCAAGAACTTCATGGGATTCACCAACTTTTTCCTTGATTATGTGCCGTTTTACGACAAGTTCCGAGCCGTGTCGATGACCTTGGTCATTGCCGAAGTCACCATGCCATTATTGGGATTTTTAGGCTTGGCCGAAATCGTGAAAACCCCCGAGAGTTTCAAGCAAAACCTGAAGAAATTCTATATTGCCTTGGGCATCACAGCGGGCATTTGCTTAGTGTTTTACGTTGCCCCGAAGGTCTTCTTCAGCTTCCTCAGCCAAGGCGAGGCCATTCAATTTGCCCAGTTCGCTTCCAGCAAGGACGGTGCTGCATATCAAGCTTTTGCAAACAATCTCGAAGACGTGCGCGTGGCCATTTTCCGCAAGGATGCCATGCGAAGCCTGCTCTTCATCATCCTTGCCGCCGTGCCGATTTTCCTCTACGGCAAGGGCAAACTGAAAGGCCAAATTGCCTTCCCCATCTTGGCCGTGTTGGTGCTGCTTGACCTGTTCCCCATCGACAAGCGCTACCTCAACAACGACAATTTCATCGACAAACAAAAGACACAAAAGCCTTATACCGCTACCGCCGCCGACCAGTACATCCTGAACGACAAGGCTTTGGATTTCCGCGTGGCCGACCTCACCAAGGACATGTTCAACGATGCCAGCACCTGCTATTTCCACAAGTCGTTGGGCGGCTATTGCGGTGCCAAGTTGCGCCGTTACCAAGACTTGATTTCGCAATACCTTGGCGGCGAACTCAACCAACTGCGAAACGCGAAATCCACACAAGACCTGATGCTGACCTT
>ONVP01000177.1:0-4901 GCA_900321315.1 uncultured Bacteroidales bacterium | reverse complement strand
TGATGCTGACCTTGGAACAGCAAAAAGCACTCAACATACTGAATACCAAGTATATCATCTTCAATCCCAATGGTCAGCCGTTCCAAAATCCCTTCGCGATGGGCAACGCTTGGATTGCCAACGACATTCGATGGGTGGACTCGCCCAACGAGGAAATCGACGCCATCGCCACCACTGATTTGAAGCGCACCGCCATCATCAATAAGGAGTTCGCACAACAAGTGAGCAATTATCAGCTTGCGGACAGCATTTTGCCGCAGATTGTTTTAACAGAATACCAACCTAACAAGCTGACTTACAGATTCAGTGGCGTTTCGGCTGGCTCAACGATCGCAGACTATTTGGTCGTTTTCTCCGAAATTTGGACCGAGAAAGGTTGGAAAATGACCATAGACGGACAAGAACAGCCTTTGCTCCGCGCCAACTATCTCCTTCGTGCCGCCATGGTTCCCGCTGGCGAGCATGAAATCGTGATGGAATATGCGCCCAAGGCCTACAGAATTGGAAATACGGTTGCCTTTGTCAGTTCGCTGATAATGGTTTTGGGCCTGATTGTTGCCCTCTTCTTTACGTTCAAACCCAAGAAACAAGAAAAGGCATGAAGCGCGTCCTGATCATCACTTACTATTGGCCTCCGTCGGGTGGCAGCGGCGTGCAACGCTGGCTGAAGATGTCGAAATACTTGCCCGAAAACGGCTGGCAACCCGTGATTTACACGCCAGAAGAAGGAGAGTTTCCCATCATCGACACTTCGTTGGAGAAGGACGTTTCGCCCGAGGCCGAAGTCATACGACGACCGATTGTCGAGCCTTACACCTTATATAAAAGGTTTCTCGGCGTGAAAGAAACCGAAACGGTGAAGGCCGGATTCATCAAGGAGAACGGGGAAAAGGCGGGATGGAAAGAGAAGCTTTCCTTGTGGATTCGCGGCAACTGCTTCATTCCCGATGCGCGATGCTGGTGGGTGAAGCCCTCGGTGCGCTACCTGAAAAGCTATCTGAAAGAGCATCCCGTCGATGCCATCATCAGCACGGGACCGCCCCATTCCATGCACTTGATCGCCATGAAGTTGAAGGAAGCCTTGGGCATCCCGTGGATTGCCGACTTCCGCGACCCATGGACCGAAATCGACTACTACAACGACCTGCACCTCACCCGCTGGGCAGACAGGAAACACCACCGTTTGGAACGCGAGGTGCTGACTTTGGCTGACAAGGTGGTGACCGTGGCTCCCGATGGTGCAAGGAGACTTGGGCGGTTAGGCAACCGAAACGTAAGAACCATTTACAACGGCTTCGACCGCGACAATAACGCGACTGCCACCATCGTTCCGCCTTCCGACAAGTTCATTCTCACCTATTTGGGCGTTCTTTCAAGAAACCAAAACCCTGAAAAGCTTTGGCAAGGCTTGGGCGAACTCATCAAGGAGAACACCGATTTCAGCAAGCATTTGACAATCAATATGATTGGACAAATTGACAATTCGGCCGTAAAATCCATTCAAGAGAACGGTTTGGGGAATCATGTCACTTTCAGGCCTTATGTCCCTCACGAGCAAGTGGCGCAAGTTCACCGAAATTCCACTGTGCTGTTGCTTATGCTCATGCCCGACAGCGAGCCGCGCGCCAAGGGTCTGCTGACAGGAAAGCTTTTCGAGTATTTGGCCTCGGGCCGTCCCATCCTCTGCATCGGTCCTGAGGACGGCGACGCAGCACACATCCTGCAAGAAACCCAAGCCGGAACCACCGTCAGTTTTGAGGACAAGGAGAAGATGAAGGAGGTCGTTAAAGACCTTTACCAAAGATATTTGGAGGGCAATCTACCTTCCAATAGAAACGATGAGATCGAGAAGTATTCGCGGAAGGCTTTGGCTGAAGAGTATGCAAAATTATTGGATAAAAACAGTGAAATTCGAATGTGATAACAAGAATTGTTTTATCTTTGCAACTGCTAACATTTACTCATTTAATACCAAATAGTGCCATTAACTGACAATATATTATCATTTGATATTATTTCACCTTATAGCAAGGCTAGTGCATTGGCTGAACGGGTGAAAGCGAGACGTTTGGAGCTAAACCTAACTCAGGAAGGACTATCCCTGAAAGCCGGAATAAGTTTGGCGACATACCGTCGGTTTGAACGGACGGGCAAGATTTCTTTAGACGGCTTGCTCCATATCGCATACGCCTTGGACGCCTTGAATGATTTCGACCAAGTGTTCGCCGCACCAAGATACAGCACATTGGACGAGGCGCTTAACGCCAGTCAAAACACCAGAAAGCGAGGGAAACGCAATGAATGAAAAGATTATTGAAGTCGTGATGGATTCCCGAAAAGTTGGGCGATTGGCATTGAACGGCAACGGCCAAGCCCTGTTCGAATACGATTCTGACTGGATTCGGAACGGCTTCTCCATTTCGCCTTTTCGCCTGCCTTTGGAATCAAGGTTGTTCACCGCTGACACGAAACCTTTCGACGGCAATTTTGGGGTGTTTGACGACAGCCTGCCCGACGGATGGAGCGCCTTGGTGCTCGACCGTTTCCTCAGAACACAAGGCAAGTCGTTGGCCTCTTTGAATCTGTTGGAACAACTGATGTTCGTCGGGAGTCGAGGACGTGGCGCACTAGAGTACCTGCCCGACCTAAGCACCGTTGACGAGCAGGACATTATCAACCTTGACCAAATGGCGGAGGAATCGCAAATGGTGCTGAACACAGACTATTCCGGCGATTTGGACAAAGCATGGCAACGGGGCGGATCCTCTGGCGGCACAAGGCCAAAAGTGTTTGTCCATTGCGACGGCGCTGAATGGCTGGTTAAGTTTCGCGACCGTATCGACCCGCCCGATGTAGGCAGAATCGAATACGAAACCTCGTTACTTGCTCGCGAATGTGGCATTGAAATGGCCGAGACCCGACTGTTCGAAGGAAAATATTTCGGCACAAAACGTTTTGACCGAAAACCCAATGGCGGCAAATTGCATGTCATCAGCCTCTCCGCTTTGATGAACCTCGACTATCACTTGCCTTCCGCCGATTACGGGCATCTGTTCTGGGCTTGCAGCGAGCTCACGCATTCCGTCAAGGAGCTTTGGAAGGTATTCCGCCTCATGGCATTCAACCTTGTCATTGGCAACTGCGACGACCATGTCAAGAATTTCGCCTTCATCTATCGCGACGGCATTTGGCAACTCTCTCCCGCCTATGACATACTTCCCTGCGAAGGCTTTGGTGGCTTTCACAGCCTTTCGGTAAACGGCAACTATAAAGACCCCGGGAAAGCAGATGCCGTGCAACTCGCCGTGAAGTTCGGACTGAGGAAGGATGAGGCAGAGGAGGTGTTTGAAGAAATAAGGGCAAAATTGCGTAAAAAAACGATAAAAACAAACTAAACATGGAATCAACATTCACCATAAACGAAGGCATGATAAGGCGTTATGACCAAACCTTTTCATTCATCCAAAAACACCTGCCAAAAGAACGGAGGGTGCTTGATTTAGGAATCACAAACCCTTTCTCTGACTTGTTGATAGAAAAAGGTTACGAGGTGTCCAACACGAATGGCGAAGACCTTGACATTCAACCCGATGTGGTAAAGAAATTCCAAGGCATTGAATTTGTCACCGCTTTGGAGATTTGCGAGCACCTCATCAATCCGATGGGCGTTCTCTCCCAACTACCCTGCGACAAACTCATCGCATCCATTCCTCTATCTCTTTGGTTTGCAAAAGCCTATAGAAGCAAAACCGACCCTTGGGATCGCCATTTCCACGAGTTCGAGGATTGGCAATTCGACTGGCTGCTTGAAAAGTCGGGATGGGAAGTTAAAGCCTCCGAAAAATGGACTTCACCAACAGGCCAAATCGGGATTCGGCCTTTCTTGAGAAAATTCACTCCAAGATATTACATCGTTTATGCCGAAAGAGCCAAATAAACCGAGAGTCCTTTTCATCGCTTCCAACATTCCGACTCCAAAACGGAAGTCAAACAAAGTGGTGATGACCATTGCCCACAAACTATCTGATTCGTTTGACATATCGGTCTTGCATCCTGCCGAATGGACTCCATTCCCTATCAACATGTTTCAAAAATATAAGAGTATTGTTGGAAACCATAGTTGGAAAGATGATGGCATCGTTGTTCGACCTTTCAAATACATCCGATTGATTGGCACGGACAATGCCTTCAGACTGCTACCTTATTATGGCCCGAAAATCATAAACTACTGCCAAAAATTTGGAACTCCTCAATTGGTTCATGCCCATTATGCGCTCCCCGACGGATATCTCGCCTTTCTTTTTTTCAAGACACACAAAGTCCCATACATTATATCTTTCAGAAAATCAGACATTAAATTCCTTCAATCAAAAAAGAGCAACAGCACCTACAAAATGATGCAAATTGTTCTTAGCCATGCTAGCCAAATCATAGTCCATAACGCTGCACAGCAACAGTATCTGTCAGACGAGGGCTTTGACAGCATCATTATACCGCATGGCCTTGAGAAAGACTTCATCGCAAAAAAGGAACATGAGAATCATTCAGACATCATAAACATCGCCACTGTTGGGGAACTGATTCCATTAAAACAAATAGACTGGGTTATCAACTCAGTAAAAAACTACAAAGGCAACAAGAATATTACCTTGACTATCGCTGGCGATGGACCAATGCGGCAAGAATTGGAATCATTGACGCAAGATCATAGCAACATCGTTTTCCTCGGAAAAGTCGATCATAGCGAAGTTGGCGAACTGCTCTCCCGCAACGACATCTTTGCCCTACCGAGCAACAACGAGACTTTCGGCTTGGTTTACATTGAAGCCGCCGCACATCAGAATGCAGTTATCGCCACCAAAGGAACGGGCGTTTGGGGTGTATTCGATGATAAGGAAGAA
>ONVP01000237.1:2889-6876 GCA_900321315.1 uncultured Bacteroidales bacterium | reverse complement strand
TGTGCTTCTGCCCGATGTAGTCGTCGAGCGAAGTCGGGCGCAGGCGTTCCGCTAATGGGATGGTCGATTGCATGGCTGGATTTTTTGGTAAAGGTACGAAAAAAACAAATACCAGCAAAAAGAAATGATGAAAAAATATCCAAATTGGCAAATTAATCGCCAGACATCTTCTGTTTTCGGTGTTCTGTAGGGCCGTCGAAATGCGACAGCCGCCATAGGAATCGTTTTCCGGTGACTGCCACGATGCGGCTGCCACGATGTGACAGCCCTACAAGGTACCGTTGCGGTCATTCCTTGACGACCTTCCTCGTGCACTTGCACCCTTCGATTGCCACCCTCGCGTCTCCTCCAATTCATAGCCGCTGCAAGGATGGGAATGGCATCAAACACAACCGGTAATGTCAGCGGTTTTCTCTTGGCTCCTAATGTTTTATGTCATATCCAAACAGAAAACCCACGTTGGGATAAAACAGCCCCATGAGATGGTTGGCGGCCCAATTTGTGGTTGTTCCGATGTAAGGTGTCCCGTAAAAACCTTTACCGAAAGGTATCTTATAACCCGCCGAAAAGGTAAAAGCATAAACGTCTTTAACTTCTAACACCTGTTCGTCGTCTATCTTGACACCATGGAATTGCTTGCCCACAAGGCCATAGTTCACGCCTGCGAACAAGCCTTTGTAAGCATAGTACTTCACGCCGACATCGTACCCAAAATAGGGATTGTCGCCGACATACCTGAAGGGTGGTGAAAAATCGTACGGAACGTAAGAACCTGCCAAACTGGCAGAAACATTCCCATACCTCATTTCAGTGCCCAAGCCTATCGGTCCCCCCAAGTTGGTGAACAGCCCCGCACCCACATACACCGAAGGCGTAAATTGCGCGTAGGCGGCTGCTTGGAGGCACAGCAAGGCCACAATTAGAATCATCTTTTTCATAAGGCATTAGTTTTAATGTTTGATGAATAATGCAATCCATGCAATTTTGTTTTATACAGCAAAATTATGAAATATTTTGGTGTTTTCAAGCATTTTTTCCGTTTTTTTGGGAATGTATTATTCTCCGTCCGATTCGATTGGGTTGTTGCGGGACTTCATTACTCGTTTTTTGCATTTCATGGGCATGCCGTTCTGCCTCCATGTGCGATTTCAGGCGTTTGTGCCGTTTCATGGAAGCAAATGCAATAAAAACGAAAACACCACTCAAAACTTAACGTAGAATTCCAAAAGCGGATTGACAGGTTCAACCTCGCCCAGCAGTGCCTCCAATTGCGCCCAATCCTTGATTATGCCGCGTTTTTCGCGTTGGTTCACGATGCGTTTCACTTGTTCATAGTTGAGGTAAGGATGGTTCACCAAAGCCTTGAAATCGGCACGGTTCACGTCAATCTGCCTCACGCTACTCACACCTAATAATATATAGGGTTGTATGGCTTTGAAGCGTTCAGCATCCATGCCTTTCACGTCGCGCAACTGCTCGGTATCGATGAAGCCACCCAGCTTGTCGCGAAACACCACGATGCGTGCGGCGGTGTATGGCCCGATTTGCGGCAACTCGACCAACAATGCCGAATCAGCCGTGTTCAGGTCGACGCGAGGTATGTCCTTGGTTGTCTTCTTTCCTTCCTCAACCTCTTGTTTTTCTTCGGATTGGGATGGTTTCTTTGGATATTCACGGCGTGTCGTTTCGGGCAATACGATGAACGGCTCCAATTGGGCAAAGTCCTCCTCGCCAATGGTGTATAGTTTCGCCAAGTCGTTCTTCGAGTAAAACTTCCCGCCCTTTTCTCGGTAGTTGATGATGTTGCGTATTTGCCTGTCGGTGAGGCCCATGCGTTGGCCTTCCTCTTCCGTCATCGTGTTCGGGTTGAAGGGGAAAGGCCGTAGTTCGGCCGATTCCTGCGTTTGTGTTTGCTGTCGCTGCATCTCCTCCATCGCGGCCTGCCTCAAGGCCAACAGCGAATCGAGGTTGTGGAGCGAAGCTTCGTCCAGGCTGACCTTGGTAGGACGGAAAAGGACGGCCAAGGCCAGCACGGCGATGCAGGCCAAGACTGAAACGATGGCCACGCGTTCGCCCTTGCTGAATGTGAACCATTTGCGCAACGAATCCATACCTATCTGATTAGTCCGGTGATGAATATGACAGCGATAGCCAAAGGAGCCAGATACTTGACTACAAAGAAGATAGCCTTCTTCAAGGGCATCTTCAACCGGCCCTCGTTGGTCACCTCTTCGAAAAACTTGGGCTTGCCCATTCGCCAGCCTACGAAGACGATGATCAGCATTCCGCCAAGAGGCAACAGGATGTTGGATGAAACGAAGTCGAGCAGGTCGAAGAAGCTGGTGCCGCCCATGCGGAACGGCGACCCGGCTTTAAGGCTCAACGAGGCAAAGACACCGATGAGCATGGTGCCGAGGCAAGCAAGCACCGTGGCCCACTGCCGCTTGATGTGCAGCTCCTCCGAGAGGTAGGCCACCACCACCTCGAGCAACGAAATCGTGGAAGTGAGTGCGGCAATAGCCAGCAACACGAAGAAGACGATGCAGAAGAAATAGCCGCCTGCCATTTGGTTGAAAATCATAGGTATCGTATTGAAAACCAGCCCCATGCCCGCTTTTGGGTTGACACCAAACGAGAAGGCTGCCGGAAATATGACGATGCCAGCCAGAAGTGCCACCAGAGTGTCGGACAGCGTGACCGACAAGGCCGTTGTGGCCAGATTGTCGGTTTTCTTGATGTAGGAGCCATAGGTAATCAACACGCCCATGCCCATGCTGAGCGAGAAGAAGCCCTGCCCCAGCGCACTGATGAGCACCTTGCCGGTGATCTTCGAGAAGTCGGGACTGAAAAGAAATGCGAGGCCCTTGCCTGCATCGGGCAGGGTCACCGAACGGATGCCCAAAACGACAAGAATGACTAACAGCAAGGGCATCAGGATTTTGGTGAATTTCTCGATGCCGTTTTTCACGCCTCTGAACACCACAAAACCCGTCAGGAAGATGAAGGCGGCCTGCCACATCACATTGCGCCAGCCTTGGTTGTGGAAGTCTTCGAAGTCTTTCTCTATGGCGGCCAAATCCTTGCCACTGAACGAGTTGTCCACAGCCTTGACGATGTATTCGAGTGTCCAGCCCGCCACGGTGGAATAGAACGAGAAGATGAGGAAGCCGCACAACACACCCATATAGCCAACCACGGGCCACGCCGATTTGGGCGCCAGCTTCCGAAACGCGCCAACGGCGTTGAGTTGCGAGTGCCGCCCGATGACCAGCTCCGAAAGCATCACGGGGATGCCGAGAAGCACGACAACGGCCAAATAGACCAACAGGAAAGCCGCTCCGCCGTTTTCGCCCAATTCGCAAGGGAAACGGTAGATGTTGCCCAATCCGATGGCCGAACCCGCAGCAGCGGCGATGACGCCGAGTTTCGACCCGAAACCGTCGCGATTGTTCCTTGCTTCCATACCCATAGCCACAAGGTTTAACGTTTCTCGCCGTATGCCAGGTCGCCCACGTCGCCGATGCCCGGCACGATGTAGGCCTTGGCGGTCAATTCCTCGTCAATGCTGCCGACCCATAGGGTGACAGGCTCACGCGAGAGCATGCTTTTCACATACTCAAGCCCGTCGGCACTGGCCACCACCGCCGCGATGTGGATGTGTTTGGGTTGCATCTCGTCGAGAAGTCCGTGCAAGGTCTTCACAATCGATTCGCCCGTGGCCAACATCGGATCGCAGAGGATGACCACCTTGCCTTCGAGGTCGGGCGAGGAATAATACTCCACCTTGATTTCAAAGCCTTCGTTCTTGTCGTATTTGCGGTAGGCCGCCACAAAAGCGCTGTCGGCGTGGTCAAACATGTTGAGCATTCCGTTGTGGAACGGCACTCCCGCCCGCAGGATGGTGGCGATGACGGGTTGGCACTTCAGCGAGCGCACTTCCTTGATTCCCAAAGGCGTGACCACTTCTTCTGTTTCATACTCAAGGGT
>ONVP01000237.1:0-2878 GCA_900321315.1 uncultured Bacteroidales bacterium | reverse complement strand
TTCGGCGGAAGCGAAGACGGTCTTGCTGGATGGCGGCATCGCGAAGCTCGCCGATGAAGCGGTTGAAAACGCTGTCCGTGATGCCCAAGTTGTGGATTTGTATCATAGTTTCACAATTAGTTTGGCACAAATATAGGGGTTATTTTGATACGGGGCAAATTTTATTTTAATCTCAGCCTTTTCCAAACATTCAATATGGCTTTCCCAAAAAACGAAAGCCGGTTGAAAGTGTAGGAAGGATACGGTTTTTCCTTACCGCCGAAGCCGAGGTAGAAACGCGCCAGATTGTTGTCGTCGGAACCTTCAAAGTCGAGGATATAGGGCTTGCCGGAAAAGTCCTTGATGACTTCGTCCATCATCAAGGTCATGGCGTTCAGCCGTCTGCCTTCCTCGCCGCAGCCAGAAAACAGGAACGTAACACGGTTGTCATTCATCACATACAATCCGCCACAAAGCAGCTTGTTCTCGTCCATCGGCCTGATGCTAACGATAAAAAATTGGTTGTGAGGTGCCAAGATTTGTCTCAATCGCTCCAGCATGGCATATTCGGCATCGCCCCACACTTCCACTTTCGCCCCACGATTGGCCCGAAACAGCTTGATGACGTCTGTCAGCCTATAACCGTAGGAAATCTCAATGTTGTTGTTTTCGGCCTTGGCCAGATTGCGCTTCGTGTTGGTGTGGTAATTGGCGCGATTCGTTTCATAATCCCGACTCAAGTCTAAAACAATGTTCCGATGATACTCAATACCTTGTACTGTATCATCGAAAGTGCTACTTTCATTGAGCTTGATTTCACAATAACGGAACTTTTTTGGGATGGCATTCAAGAATTGCGCTTGCATTTCGGACGACAAGGGCTGTTTCGAGAAAACGCCCAATTGCTGCACGAAGAAAGGCTGGTAAAGGTAGTTGATGCCGAACTTCCTGCCGCATGTCAGTGGCATAACGGCCTCATAATCATCAAGAACCAAGGCTTCCCATTTGGGATTGACGACATCAAGATACCATGAGTGTGCATAAACCATGCCGTGTTCGGAAATGAGGGTGTCCCATTTCTTTAGGTCAATTTTGTTATGTTTGAGGTATTGTATCATAGATATACATATTTTAAAAGTTCGCGATACATCTCAGGCCATCCGACCCAGCGTTTTTCGCCGCCAAGGGTCTCGTTGTGAGTGAGATAGATAAAGGTTCCGCCAACCGCTTTCACTTCATCGACAAGCTGTTTGGCGAGATTGAGCGAAGCCTCTACGTCAAGGTTGAGGTAGTCGCGCATGGTGCCGTCCATGAGGGCGAAGGGGTGCACCATCAGGTTGGTGGCCATGTCGTTTTCGAGGTCGAAGAAGCGGAAGGGGTCGGCGATGCCGGCACGGAATCCGGCTTGCGAGGCGAAACCCATCGTGTAGTCGTCGCTGATGTCCAACTCGATGAGTTTCTGATAACTGCGCGGCAGGTTCATCCTCAGAAAATGCTGTCGGCTCTTGGTGAGCGGACGGTGCAGCACCTCCGAAAGCCCGTCGATTTCGGCCTGCATCTTGGGCAGGTCGAGATAGGACGAGAACGAGGGGTGTATGCCTACGTCGGCATAGTCGCCGAGCCTCTTGATGAGCGACTGGAAGGCTGTGTTGCGGATGGAAATGTTCTTGTCGTTGGTGTCGTAGTTGCCACAAAGGATGAAGTATATCGGCTTGAGTTTGAACTCTTTCTGCAAAGCGAACATGAAGTCGAACGAGTCGAAAGGGTCTTTCCGTTTCCCTCTCAAAACCTCGTGCCGCTCACGCAAATTCTCGCGGTCGCCGGCAGCCAAATCCCTGAAGAAACCGCCCAAGGTGCGGTAGAGTCCTTTGTTCTTGTAGGCCCAAGCCGCGTCAATGTCGTAGGTCGGAATGAACTCGAACTTGCGCTCCTTGAAACTCAGGTCGGGATAAATGGATTTCAACTTGTCTTTCAGCGCGATAGTCCAAATATTGACCAAAGGCTTTTGGAGCAGTCCGTTCTCGAACATCCATGTCGATTTGGCTTGGAAACGCCCATATTTGTCGCGCACCTGCGGCAGGTATTCCTCATAGCGCGACACGAGATAGAACGAGGCCGCAAACACATCGAAGGGCATCAGCGAGCCTTTTCCATAGACTGGAAAAATGCCTTTAACATTCTCAAAGTCAACGGAATTCACCTCTTGCTCGTTGATATGTCGCTCAAAAAGCAGATTCACAGACTTTTGAAACAGCGCATCGCCGATTCGCGACGGGCCATACACCATCTTCGGGTCGTCGTAGGCACTGAATTTCTCCTCATCGGAAGTCAGCGAGAAATCGAGGCCCAACAACTGCTTGAGCACCAAGTCGAAGGTGTACATCACTCGATCTGTGACTCTTGGAACGTGGACGAGCATTTTCATAGGGCAAAAATAAGAGGAATTTCAATGCCAACGACAGAAATACGAAAAATTATCTGCTTGTTTTTGTAATACATTAATTATCAGAAATTTATCACGAATCATTCGTAAATTTTGTTTTTGACAAATCGTGTCTCATTTTATGAAATTCGTGTGAAAATCACAATTCAAGTCGGAGGAACGCCGAAAAAATGTATTTTTGCGGTTTATTGCAACCAAAAAATGGAAAATTTCGTTGTATCCGCAAGAAAATACAGGCCGATGACCTTCGACACCGTTGTGGGTCAAGGCTCCATCACCAATACCTTGAAGAACGCCATCCGCAACAACACTTTGGCGCAAGCCTTTCTGTTTTGCGGTCCGCGCGGCGTGGGCAAGACCACTTGTGCGCGTATTATGGCCAAGACCATCAACTGCCTGAATCCCACCGAAAACATGGAGGCTTGCAACGAATGCGAGTCGTGCCGCGCCTTCAAC
>ONVP01000011.1 GCA_900321315.1 uncultured Bacteroidales bacterium | reverse complement strand
ACGGATTTCCCCGTTGCTGACATACGCAAACGGCGCATCAGGTTGGCAGTTGTCCTCGCCTGCATCGTCATTGGAAAACACCAAACGGAAACGGCTCGCGTAATCCGTCGTCTTGGCCGTGAAGGTATATGTAGAGCCGCAATGCCTTGCGTCTCCCAACAAATCCACATCCGCACCCGTCATATTGTCAATAAGGTGCAGGTAATCCAATTCCACGCTCTCAAGGTGGAACGAAAGGGTGTATTCGCCATCCCTCGCGGCCTTGAAATGGACAGGCACCTCCCCTGTAGAGACGTTTCCTGAAACGTCTCCCGAAACGCCTGCCGCACCAAAGTATGCAATGGCATAGTCTTGTCCTTTCTGCGGGATGTAGAGCTTGGCGTTGGCTTCGTTGAAATCGAACTTGGGCAGCAGGTCGGCTTTGTTGAAGCTCACGATGGCCTTGTCCAGCACGGATGCTGAGCCTGCCGAAGCGCCGCGCGTGTTGGCTTGCGCCACGGCGATTTGGATGTTGCCTTGCCGGGGGGCGGTTTGCCATGCATCGGGATTGATGCTGAACCCCACCGTTTCGTTTTCGCCATCGGCCTTCACCATCACGCCGGTGCAGACGGGAACGGGTGTGGTTGTTGAAACTGCCACCGGCTCGATGGCCGTGCCGTCGGCGTTCATCGCGTAGTAGCTCTTGCTGGCGTAGGCCGGCATGGGGAAGGGGTTGCCCACGAGGTTCCAGCCGGCGAGGATCGCGCTGCCGTCGTAGTCCAAGTCCACGAAAATGGATGTGTTGTTCGAGCCATCTTGAACCCGGTTGAGCGTTCCTGTCATTCTGACCGTGTCGCCGTCCTTGTGGGCGTAGAGGTAGCCCTTGCCCGGGGCGAGTTGGGTGAGGTTGTTGGCCGGCTCCTTGAAGTTGCGCCATTCCAGCCCTTGGCTTTGGTCGAAGGCGAAGAGGTCGTAGTCGGCATTGACGAGGAGGTTGGTGGCGGTGACCACATCGACCGCCGCGCTCATCGGGTGGGCGATGAAGCGCCAGCCGTCGGCCAGTCCGTCGCCTTGGCTTTGCTCGAGATTTCGATGTTTTTGCACTGGGCAAGGTAGCCGCTTGGCACGACGGCCGCAGCCGAGATGAGCACGTTTTCATGGAATTCAGGGATTCTTTTGGTGTTCCAATTGTTGGGCTCGCTCCAGTTGCCGTCGGTTTGGAAAACGATGGTTGAAGGCTCGAAAATCGCAACAAGTTCCATCGACTTGTGCAAAATGAAACTGTAACTATCTTGATAGCTGACAGGATTATCTCCGACTTCCCATTTTACGAACCTGTAGCCTGCCTTGGCTGTCGCATTGACTGTGACCTCCGTTCCCGCATCAAAACGTCCCTTATTACCTGTGACGTAGCCATAGTTCTCATTATTCGAGGCAATATTAAGATTAGGCTGATCGCGATAGAACATAACCTGGCACACTTCGCTTTGCTTCCGGAAACTGAAACCTACTAACGAGTCAAGCACGACAAACTTGAGATACGAGTACTCCAAGGGAGCGTTGAGAGGTTCTATCGTATCATATTCCCTCGCTTTCGGCACAAAGCCGCCCCACATTTCCATGAAAAGCGGTACGGAGTCGGCGCTCTGGCTCTGGCCTAGGGTCATCCATGCGTAAAAAATCCTGGCAGTGCTTGATGTATGCTTGAGTTCCACCTTGCCATAGCTGGTCGTTGTGGTGTAGAGCATGTTTGACGTGCCTTGCGGATACATGTATTCTGTATTTACCTGCTGCCCGTCAATATAAACCGTCGGGTTTTCGCAAAATTCCCGGGTTTCGGCCTCAAGCGCCGCCGTCGGGTGGCGGTGGTCATCGGGGTTGGAAATTTGTCCGCTTTGTGCCTGCACCGAGGCTGAAAAGAGGAACGAAACCAGGATTGCGGCAGCGATGGCTGGCATCTTCGTTTTGGAGTAGGTGTTTTTCATCGTTGTGTGTAGCAATTGGTGAACGAATAAGCGGGATTGCGGATGCAAAAATAGGAAATTTTCAAGTTTCGCAAGCTCACTCGGCAATCCGGAACTGAGCAGTTTTGGAAAAAAAACATAAAGATTTTTATAATTAACTGAAATTCAGTGTTTTTTCCCTTGTTACAAGCGGGAGTAAAAGAATTTTGTGCAACTTGAATAAAATGAGATTGCCCCGCGCAAGGCGAGGCAATCCATGTCAAAGTCTATGAAAAAGAGTTTCTTAGTCGCCCAACGTGGCCACCATGACGGCCTTGATGGTGTGCATACGGTTCTCGGCCTCGTCGAAGACGATGCTGTTCTTGCCTTCAAACACCTCTTCGGTGACCTCGATGCCGTCCAAGCCGAATTGCTTGTTGACGTCGCGGCCCACTTGGGTTTCGAGGTTGTGGTAGGCCGGCAGGCAGTGCATGAACTTGCAGTTCGGGTTGCCGGTCATGTCCATCATCTTTTGGTTCACTTGGTAAGGCATGAGCAGGTCGATGCGTTGTTTCCAGACCTCGGCGGGTTCGCCCATGGATACCCACACGTCGGTATAGATGAAGTCGCAGCCCTTGACGCCTTCAGCGACGTTGTCGGTGACGGTCACCTTGGCACCCGTTTCTTTCGCGATTTCCTTGCAGGTGTTGATAAGGTCTTGGTTGGGTTGCAGTTCCTTGGGAGCCACGATGCGCACGTCCATGCCCATCTTGGCGCCGCCCACCATCAAGCTGTTGCCCATGTTGAAGCGGGCGTCGCCGCAGTAGGCGAAGGTCACTTGGTTGAGGGGCTTGTCGCTGTGTTCCATCATGGTGAGGAAGTCGGCGAGGATTTGGGTGGGGTGGAACTCGTTGGTGAGGCCGTTCCACACCGGCACGCCGGCGTACTTGCCGAGTTCTTCAACGATGTCTTGGGCGAAGCCGCGATACTCGATGCCGTCGTACATGCGACCGAGCACACGGGCCGTGTCTTTCATCGATTCCTTCACGCCAATCTGCGAGCCGGTGGGGCCGAGATAGGTGACGTGAGCGCCTTGGTCCTTGGCGGCGACTTCAAACGCGCAACGGGTGCGGGTCGAGGTCTTTTCGAAAATCAGGGCGATGTTCTTGCCCGTCAGTTTGGGTTGTTCGGTGCCTGCATACTTGGCGGCCTTCAGGTCGGCGGCCAGCTTCAGGAAAAACTTGATTTCTTCCGGAGTGAAGTCCAACAACTTCAGGAAGTTTCTGTTTCTGAGGTTAAAAGCCATTTTTCTTGGATTTAAAGTTTAATACTTAAAGTAAAATCGGCGGCAAAATTAGTCTTTTTTCTTGTACCAATCAATCTTTTGTGTCGCAAACATGGCAATTCCCAAAATCATGAAAAGTCCGACGCTTCCCACAAGCAAGGCATAGCTTTCCAATTGCAGCAAAACATAGACGAAAGCGTAGAGTACAGCCAGTAAAACGCCGATGCCCAAGGCGGTCTTTTTGTCCTTCGTGATCGAGGCCATGAAAACCACAATCATCCCGATGGTCATCACGCTGGCAATGAGGTAGGAAAGCCCGAAATTGATATGTTCGGAGAACGATAGTAGCAGGGTGTAGAAAATGATGAGCGCGATACCAATGAGGAGATACTGAACAGGATGGATGGGTGTGGACTTGCGCATTTCCACAAAAAACACCGCTGCAAAGGTAAGCAGGATGATTAGGAAGGCATACTTGATGGCGCGGTCGGTCTGTTGGTATTGCTCCACAGGAACTTTCAAATTGACACCAAATGTTGAGGACGAAAGTTGTCGGTGGTTATCGCTGTTGCGTGAAAAAAACTGCGGGTAGTCGCGATTGATGGCCAACACTTTCCATGATGCTTGAAAGCCATTGTCGTTCACTTGTCGTTCATCGGGCAAGTAATAGCCATTGAAACTCGGTGTAGCGCAGTCGGAATTCAAGTTGACAACGGTGGTTTGCCCTAAGGGTGCAAACATCAGGTTTCCAGAACCTTTGAAAGGAACGGTTACTGCGAAGTCGAGGGTTTCGCCTTCCAAGAGACAAGACAAATCAATGGGGCAAGAGAGGCCGTTCCAATACTCCCCACAGGCCTCCATATCATATTTTTTCCCGTCCAAGTTGAATGTCACATTATCGCGCAACCCTCTTAAATTCGTGATGTCAACAATGACGCGAGCTTCCTCGAAATGCCAGGTTTTGTTGTGCTGGTTCTTGTCGAAATCCTTGGGCAACTTGAATTGTCCCGTAAGGTCAAGTTCGGTTTCATAGGTTGTGAAATCGTAGATGCCCCGTTTCAATGCCTTGGTTCTTACATCGCCTTTCACTTCCAATGTTTCGGGCAGCAAAATCATCGCGTGGCGTTCAGTGGAGGTATTCCAAGAGTAGGTTACTTCAATGAAAGGTCCAGTCAGTGTTTGGCTACCGCCCCATTTCTCAAACACTTCATTTTCAGAACGTCTCTCAGTGCCTTGTCTTTCTGAAACCAAGTTCTGAATCAAGGCTTGAGGGATGAAAAAAGCAACACACATCCCTGCTATGAGTAGGAGTTTCAACCCTGGATGTGCTTTCTTAGCGGTTTGACGATTTTCGGTTTCTACTGCCAGATTTTCTCTGATTTCCTTGTTTTCTTCTGTTGTCATTTCTGTTGTCATGATGTTTAGTTTTTAATGGTTGTTTATGATATTAAAAGTACTTTGAATTTCAAAGCTAAATGGTCAAAAAAAAGATTCGTTTCATTGTTGGGTATTTAAGAATGATGCAAGGGCTTGGATATGGGCGGCAAAGGCAGACCGACCTTCGTCCGTAATTGAATAACTCGTGTTGGGTTTGCGACCGATGAACTTTTTCTCACAACGAATATACCCCAATTCCTCAAGACTGCGGGCATGGCTGGCCAGGTTGCCGTCAGTGAGTTCGAGCAGCGACTTCATCGTCGTGAAATCCACCGACTCGTTAGCCATCAGCACCGACATGATGCCGAGCCTGATCTTGCTCTCGAAAGCCTTGTTCAAACCGTCCAAATTGGCAATCATGGCTTACTTTCTCCTTCCATACTTCAGCATGAAAATGATTCCGAAAACGATATGAAACACGCCGAAACCAAGGAACCAAGCCAGCACGGCATAATCGACCAAGAAACAGTCGATGAGGCCCAAAGCCAGCTCGGCATAACCCAAGTAGCGCAATTCCAAATAACTGAAATTACTGCTGTTGATAAGTGCCAAACCATAGAAAATCAGTGTAATGGAGGAAACAAGGCCATAATGTTGCTGCGTGAGCAAGGCGATGCAAAGCAAGCCCCCGGCAACCATGGGAACGAAGAAAGTGAGCAAGAGTCGGCGCATGGTCGTATCGAAGGCAAAGCGCAGGTTGAGACGTTTAGCTTTTAGGTAAGACATGACAAACACTGTCGCAAAGGCCACGACCAATAAGGCAATGGCAATGATGACGGTAATCCGCCATTTGGCTGGTGTGTTGATGTGGTAATCACCCAAAAAGAAATAGATGTAAGCCGACACCAACGAGGCTAAGATGCCTATGATAATAATAGACAATCCGCTGATTGCCTTGAACTTGGACGAACGTTCCATCATCTCCTTGATGTCGTTCAGCGTATTGAGAGCTTCCTTGTTTTCCATGGTCTTTAAAGTACTTTGCGCTGCAAAGTTAAGACTTTTGTTTTACATGGCAAGCATTTTTTGGAAAAAATTAATTTTGCGCCAAGATTATGCTTGATAATGTAGTCGTCACAAACGAATTTCTGAACGCTGGTTTGAACGGTTGGCAAATAGGCGGTAAGAAGTAGGATTTATGTCAGTCTTATAGGGACGACAGACCCATCGGCAGGCGGTGTCCCCCGACATTCAAACCAATCCGCGGGCGGAAAGTTTCAGCCAATTCCAAGCCAATAGGGCAACGAAAAGCAGTGCGCAATAGACATAGAAAAGGCGCATATCCTTGCGGCGCAGGCGCGTCATGGCGTAGGCCGACATTATTATTATAATAGGTATGGCTGGCTGGTGATAGCGTTCGGAGTTGGCCGCAAACGAGAGCATGATGATGGTGAGATACGAGAGGATGTAAGCGCCGATTAGCGAGAAGTTGCGCCATTTTTTTTGCCTGAAGGCGATGACAATGGCCAGCATAGCGAAGAATCCGAGGAAGTTTTTCACGTAAGTGCTGCCGTTGATCATCTTGTTGTGGTTGGGTGCTTCTTCGACCAATGGAGCGAGAGGCACGACAAAGGCGCCTGGAGCCAGATAGGCGGGGTGCATCAGCCTGGTGTGCTTGAAGCCTTCTTTCTCGGCGAGGTTCACTTTGTAGTTCCAGTCGGAGAATTTCAGCCTGTACACGATTTTCATCTCCGACCCGATGGGCGTGAGCAGGAAGGCAAAAAACAGCACCACCATGGAGGCCACGGTAATGATTTTGCCTTTCTTTGTCATCAGACTGTTAGGTCCGAAGAAGATAAAGACGAAGAGCGCAAAAATCAGGCACATGGAGGTGATGGTGCGCAACCCGAAGATGAGGGTGGTGAGCAAGATGGGGAAGAAGATGTTCCAAAAGGTGTATTTCTTACTACGGAGGAGAAAGTCGATGCGTTCGAGGGCGAGCACTGAGAGGAATACCAGTTCCATTTCCTTGGTGTGCATTCCGCATATCTGTACGAGGATGGGGGAGAAGAGGCACATCACCGCCGCCAGCCGTGCCACGCGCTCGCTGAAGGTGCGCTCGGCCAGTTTATAGACCACCACGCATAGATAGGCGCTCATCAGCGCCTTGAACAGGCGCGGCGTGAGCAGGCTCGGGCCGAAAATGCTGTAAATAAAAGTCAGCCAAAGCGTGTAGCCTTGGTCGGAAAAGCCCATCGTGTAGGCGTTCAGGAATTGGAAGATGTATTTGACGTGGCCTTCGTGGAGGCAGTCGGCAAGGAGCACTGCCGCCTTGTGGTAATGAAGGCTGTCGCCAGCATTATACTCGAAAGCCACGCCAGTCTGGTAATAATAATAGTAGCAAATCAGGAAGGCGTACAAAGCCCTGATGCCCAATGCGGTGAAAAACACTTTGAGGAGAAAGCGTTTGCGGTCGTCGGTTTTCCAAAGGGGATAGAACACGGAAACGCCCACGAAGAAAAACAGCATCTCGCCGATGCCCCAAAGCATCCATTTGGCTTGCAGGGCGTGGTCGCGAAAGGCAAGGCTGATGACGGCCAGCGTGAGGAGATACACTCCCGTGCCGATGATGGAAAGGTGTCGCAGCAGTTTGGTACTCATGGCTTAGAATTGGAATATGGGACCTCTGCCTCTGCGCTTGCTGTAAATGATGGGCTTCGTGCCAGTGTGTTGCTTGGCCACGGCGGGGTTGATGTCGCCGATTTTGGTCATGGCGGCCATCTCCCACGAGTCTTCCTTGTATTCGTGCAAGAAGCGGAACACCTCGTTGGTGGCCGTGAGCACCGTCACGGAGTAGTCTTCCACTACGCCTTCCTCGGGTGTCTCGAAGTCGATGTTGAGAATCCGTGTTTCGGGATTGTAAGCGTAGGTGAACGGGAAATAGAGTGTGCTGTCGGCGTTCACGTTGTCGGACTGCATCCCGATGCTGTTTTCCTTGAAATACATGACATAGCTCTCTCTCGACACAGTGTCTGCCGGGTTGGGATTGTTGTAGTTAATATAGGAGTCTTCAATGACCATGCCATAGAAGTCGCTGTTCCAGTGCTCGATGTGGAAGGGCGAGAAAATGGTGTTGGTGAGGCTTTCTATTTCGATGATGTTTTGCGAGAGGCGCACCCTGACGGACTGAACGCCGTCGTTGGAAACCACGAGGAACGACGAGCTGCGGTAGTCGCCTTCAAAGATGGGCGGAAGCGTCGTGATGGAAATGGGCTCGTGGTTGCATGTGCCGCCCGACATGGGTTCAACCTTGTACCAGTCGGCATCGTCTTCGATGGAAATGTGCCAGTCGCAATTGGCGGAGATTTCGACGGTTTGGGTTTGGTTGGCCCTGTGGTCGAACCAAAGAACGTCGCTGCCATAGAGCGAGATGAGGTTTTGGGTTACCATGACCTTGGCTTTGGCCTTGCCCTTGGTCGAGGTGATGGTGAAGGTGCCTTGGCGCAGTCTGCCGTCGGGGCTGTCTTGGACGGTTACCTTGATGACACCGTCTTTCATGGTCGTCCCCGACATGGGTTCGACGCTGAACCAATCGGCGTTGCCGTCGATTTCGATGCTCCATTTGCAGTCGGTGGTAACGATCAAGTCCTTGTGTCCAGCCTCTTTGGGGAAGAAGAGCTTGCCGTCGCCCTTGATGGTTATGTTTTCATTTCTGCAGCTCGTGAAGGCAAGAGCGGCAAGAGCCAGAACGATGAAAAGATGTCTTGTTTTCATGGTGTGTTGATTTTTGGATTTAGCGGCAAAATTACAGTTTTTTTTGTTGCCAGCCGTTGTTTTCGTCAGAAGCCGCGTTTTTTCGCCTTCTTTTTCTTGTTCTCGGGGATGTTGGAAAGCATCTCGAAGTCCATGCGGTGCTTGAACAGATCGACGGCCTTGACGACCACGCGCACCTCGTCGCCCAACTGGATGACGCGGCCGGTTTGCTGCCCGATGACGCGGAAGTTGTCGTCGTCCAGATAGTAATAGTCGCCGGGAAGATCCTCATAGCGCACCAAACCCTCGCATTTGTTGCCTTTCAGCTCCACAAACAAGCCCCACTTGCTCACGCCCGAAACCAAGCCTTCAAACACCTGCCCGATCTTGTCTTGCAGGTATTCGGCCTGCTTGTACTTGATGCTCTGGCGTTCCATTTCCTCGGCCTGTTTTTCCATGTCGCTGGCGTGCTTGCACATGTCTTCGTAGTCCTTCTTGTTGGCCGAGCCTTGGCCTTCTATGAGATACCTTTCTATTAATCTGTGCACCATCAGGTCGGGATAGCGGCGGATGGGCGAGGTGAAGTGCGTGTAGTAGTCGAAGGCGAGGCCGTAGTGCCCGATGTTGTCGGTGCTGTAAACGGCCTTGGCCATGGTGCGGATGGCAACGGTCTCGATGAGGTTCTTCTCGCCCTTGCCTTCCACGTCCTTGAAGAGTTTGTTGTACGACTTGACCAAGTTGCTGCGGTTGTTGAGGTTCATCGAATAGCCAAGCCGCGAGATGAGCATCACGAACTTGTTGAGTTTCTCAGGGTTGGGTTCGTCGTGGATGCGATAGACAAAGGTGTTGTTGTGCCATTTGCTTTCGGGCTTGCCGAAGGTTTCGGCCACTGTGCGGTTGGCCAAAAGCATGTAGTCCTCAATCAGCTCATGGCTTTCGTTTTGCACGCGCACGTAGGTGTCGATGGGCTTTTTGTTTTCGTCAAGGATGAATTTCACCTCCTCCGAGTGGAAGTTGATGCTGCCCAGGGCCATGCGCTGCTCGCGGAGCTTGGTGGCCAAGCTGTTGAAGGTCATGATTTCGGCCTTGTAGTCGCCGTCGCCGCCTTCAATCATGTCCTGTACCTCTTCGTAGGTGTAGCGGCGGCACGACTTGATGATGGTCTTGCCAATCCAGCGGTCGTATATCTTGGCATCGTCGTCCATTTCAAAAACCACGCTGAAAGTCAGTTTTTCCTCGTCGGGACGCAGTGAGCACACGTTGTTGCAGAGTTTTTCGGGCAGCATGGGTATGGTTCTGTCCACAAGATAGACCGAAGTGCCGCGGTCCAAGGCTTCCTTGTCGATGGCCGAGCCGGGGCGCACATAGTGCGACACGTCGGCGATATGCACACCCACTTCCCAATGGCCGTTGGGCAGTTTTTGCAGCGAAATGGCATCGTCGAAATCCTTCGCGTCGGCAGGGTCGATGGTGATGGTGAACACTTTGCGGAAGTCGCGCCTTTTCTTTATCTCGTCCTTGCCGATTTTGGAAGGAATCTTGCCTGTCTCGCGCTCGACTTCCCTCGGGAACTCTATCGGGTATTCGTGGGCGGCTAAGATGGATTCCATTTCCACGTCGTTCTCGCCGGGCTTGCCGAGCACTCGTGTGATTTCGCCGAAGGGGTTGCCCGAGCCGTCGGGCCAATCGACGAGGTGGGCTATGACCTTGTCGCCGTCTTTGGCGCGATGCAAGCCGCCGCGCGGGATGAAGATGTCGACAGGCATCCATTCCACGTCGGGGCGCACATACACATAACCTCGCGAGATGTTCAGGATGCCCACGAAGTCGGTGTGGCGACGCTCCAAGACTTCCACGATTTCGCCTTCAGGCTTCGAGTTGTTGCGCTTGGGGAACATGGCCACGCGCACACGGTCGCCGTGCAGCGCCTTGTAGGTGTTGTTGGCCGCGATGAAGATGTCGTCGCCTTCCTCATCGTCGCGGATGACGTAGGCCTTGCCCGTCGATTTCATCTCCACCGTGCCTTCCACGTATTTCGTCTTCGGGCCAAACTGCGCCATGCCCTCTGCGCTCATCACATAATTGTAAGGCCGCTCTTCCTTCAACAACCCTTTGTCTTTCAGGTCGATGAGAATATTATAAACCACGTCTTTTCCAGCCAAGTCCCTGATTCCCATAATCTTGCATACTCGCTTGTAGTTTTTCGGGCGGAAAGGCTCGTCGGCGAAAATGCCGAGGATGACACTCGTGAAAGTGCTCAGTTTGTTTTCTATTTTTTTCTTTTTTGGCATCGTATTCCTTATATTAATTAGGGCAGCAAAAATACGAAAAAATACGAAAAAAACGCAACCTCAACCAAATCAAAAAATTAGCCTGTTGATAATTCTGTTGATAAAAAAAACGAGAATTAATTTGATTGCCGACATGAAATTAATCTACTTTTGCAGAAACTGAAAGCGACAAACGCTCCCCCTATCCTTAATCCACTAATCAATTAAAAACGAGCACATTATATGAGCAACGGAGGAATTTACATTACCAAGAGGGACGGCAAGCAGGAAGCCTTCTCTCTCGACAAAATCAAGGTGGCCATCAGCAAGGCTTTTCTGGCCTCGGGTTTCTATGCCACCGACGAAGACCTGAACGCGATATTGAGCCGCGTCCGCGTGACCGACGGCATCAGCGTCGAGGAAATCCAGAACCAAGTGGAAACTGCATTGATGGCTGAGCAGTACTACACAGTGGCCAAAAATTACATCCTGTACCGCCAAAAACACACCGAGGACCGCGAAATCCGCGAGAAAATCGACTTCTTGAGCAACTACGTCAACGCCTCCAACGCCGCCACCGGATCGAAGTACGACGCCAACGCCAACGTGGAGAAGAAAAACATCGCCACGCTCATCGGCGAGCTGCCCAAGTCGAGCTTCATCCGCATCAACCGAAAACTACTTGTGGACCGCATCAAGTCGGTGTTCGGCAAGGAACTCGCCGACCGCTACCTCTACTTGCTCAACAACCACTTCATATACAAAAACGACGAAACCAGCCTCGCCAACTACTGCGCCTCCATCACCATGTACCCTTGGCTCAACGAGGGCACCAGCAGCATCGGCGGCAACAGCACCGCTCCCACCAAGCTGCGCTCGTTCTGCGGAGGCTTTATTAATATGGTGTTCATGGTGTCGTCGCAACTCTCCGGTGCCTGCGCCACGCCCGAATTCCTGATGTACATGAACTACTTCATCGGAAAAGACTATGGCACAGACTACTACAAACGCGCCGACGAAATCGTGGACCACTCGCTGAAACCGCGCACCATCGACAAGGTCATCACCGACTGCTTCCAGCAAATCGTTTATTCGCTCAACCAACCCGCCGGAGCGCGCAACTACCAGTCCGTCTTCTGGAACATCGCCTACTACGACCAATATTATTTCAAGTCGCTGTTCGAGAACTTCTACTTCCCCGACGGCACCCAACCCGACTGGGAATCACTGAGTTGGCTCCAAAAGCGCTTCATGAAGTGGTTCAACGCCGAACGCCTCAAGAGCGTGCTGACCTTCCCCGTCGAAACGATGGCCCTGCTCTCGAAAGACGGCGACGTCATCGACCAGGAATGGGCCGACTTCACCGCCGAGATGTACGCCGAAGGGCACTCGTTCTTCACCTACCTCAGCGACAACGCCGACTCGCTCTCGTCGTGCTGCCGACTGCGCAACGAGATTCAGGACAACGGCTTCAGCTACACCCTCGGCGCCGGCGGTGTCTCGACCGGCTCCAAGAGCGTGCTCACCATCAACCTCAACCGCTGCATACAATACGCCGCGCGCAACAATATGCATTACCTCACCTTCCTTGAGGAAATCGTCGATCTCTGCCACAAGGTGCAGATTTGCTACAACGAGAACCTGAAGGAACTGCAAAAGAAAGGCATGTTGCCGCTGTTCGACGCGGGCTACATCAATCTGGGTCGCCAATACCTCACCATCGGCGTGAACGGCCTCGTGGAAGCCGCCGAGTTCCTCAAAATCCAAATTTCGGATAACCCGCAATACGAAGCCTTTGTGCAAGAGGTTTTGGGCCTCATCGAAAAATACAACAAGAAATATTACTCGAAGGAAGATGGCTTGATGTTCAACTGCGAGATGATTCCCGCCGAGAACGTGGGCGTGAAACACGCCAAGTGGGACAAGGAAGACGGCTACGAGGTGCACCGCGACTGCTACAACAGCTATTTCTACATCGTGGAAGACCAAAACACCAACGTCCTCGACAAGTTCCGTCTGCACGGCGAGAAGTACATCAAGCACCTCACTGGCGGCTCTGCCTTGCACAGCAACCTTGAGGAACACCTGACCAAGGAGCAGTATCGCCAACTGCTGCGCGTGGCTGCCCGCGAAGGCTGCAACTACTTCACTTTCAACGTGCCCAATACCATCTGCAACAATTGCGGCCACATCGACAAGCGCTACCTGAAGGAATGCCCCGAGTGCCACAGCCACAACATCGACTACTTGACCCGCATCATCGGCTACCTGAAGCGCGTCAGCAATTTCAGCGAGCCGCGCCAACAGGAGGCAGGCCGCCGTCACTACGGAAAAATGGAGATGGAAAGATGCTAAAATACGCCAACTTTGATATTGTCTTTCAGGAAGTCCCCGAAGAGGTAACGTTGGCCATCAACATCTCCAACTGCCCCAACCGCTGCCCAGGATGCCACAGCAAATACCTGTGGGAGAATATCGGCAAACCATTGGACACCAACGAGTTGAACCGCCTTGTGGAGCAATACAAGTCGGGAATCACCTGCGTGTGCTTCATGGGCGGTGACAACGAGCCTGACACCGTTGCAGAATTGGCCAAACAGTTGAAAAACAACCATAAAGGCCTTAAAGCAGCGTGGTATTCTGGGAAAAACGAGTTGCCCGAAAACATCAGCACCGACCATTTCGACTACATCAAGCTCGGGCGCTATGTGGCCAACCTCGGCCCCTTGGACAGCGCAACCACCAACCAACGCATGATGAAACGTTTGGCCGATGGCCGCGTGAAAGACATCACGGAGTGGTTCCGCAAAAACAAAAAACTGGAGTCCGTTGGAGCCGAATCTGCCTTGTCTTCTGCCGCTGATGTCACGGCACAAACTATTCAAACCGAAGCCGTCGCCATAGCGTGACGGCCTCAATGTTCGCAAAAATCTTGGAAGAACGGCTCGATTCAATCGGGCTGTTCTTCCAAATTTTTTAGGCAAATCTGCGGGAAATCGTTTTTCAACGCTTTGATTTTCTGTTCTTTATGCAGTTCAAATTTCCTGTAAGCCTCGCTTTCGGGAAACAATGGCTTGTGATGCAGCATTTGCTTGAGTTCGGCAGCGGCTTTCATCGCTGGCTTTTCCTTCGCGTCGATGGCAAAGTCGGCGAAGCGTTCCCAGATATAGCGCACGGCTTGCTCGGTGGGATGCACCATGTCTTCCTTGTAGAAACGGTAGTCGCGCAACTCGTCCAAAAGGATTTCGTAAGCGGGGAAATAATGCACGTTGGCAAATTGCTCACAAACCTGATTTACAGCCAATAGCAGCGTCGATTTGCTCAATTGGTTGCCGTGAAGTCCGTCCTTCAGATGGCGCAAAGGCGACACGGTGAAGACAAACTGCTTGTCGGGGTGCATCTTGACGAAATCCGACAACATGGTCACCGTGGCGGGAACGGAAAGGCAGAAACGGTCGAACAGCGACGCGGGCATCTTGTGGCAATTGGCGACCACCTCAAGGGTTTCCCGATAGCGGTAAACCCATGCCGTACCAAGGCTGACGACCACCCATTTGGCTCGGTTGAAATGCGCACTCGCTTCCTCCAAAGCCCGATTGACATGCTTCAGTAACGCTTCCTCGGAAGGATTCCAAAACTCGGTGTTGTGGCTGAAGGTGCAGTAAAACTCCTCGCCAGTACGAATCACCTCGTCATGCGCGAATGGCTTCCCACCTTGCAGCCGATGGATGGCGTTGGCAATGCTGTAAGGGTTGTAAAGCACTCCGAAAGGATTTAGCATTGCATTGAAACCCAATTCTTTACAAATGCTTCCAACCTCATCGGCGAAGCACGAACCCAAGAAGAGCAAACCATCGCCATAGCGGATGGTTTGCTCTAAAGGTTGGATTTTTATTTCGGTTTGAAGAATCATTTATTCTCCATCAAGAAGCGCTCCACCTCGATACCCGCCATGGCGCCCGTGCCGGCAGCCACGATGGCCTGGCGGTAGGTGCGGTCTTGGCAGTCGCCGCAAGCGAAGATGCCTTCCACGTTGGTGGCCGTCGATTTCGGCTTGGTGATGATGTAGCCTTCCTCGTCCATGTCCAAAACGCCCTTGAACGGCGCGGTGTTGGGCGTGTGGCCGATGGCCACAAAGAAGCCGTCCACATTAATGGTGCGTTCTTCCTTGGTGTCGCTGTGATAGAGCACGGCACCCTTCAATTTCTTCATGAAGCCTTGCTGCTCGCCAAAGAGTTCCTTGGTTTGGTGCTTCCACAAAACCTCGATGTTGGGCGTGTTCAGCACGCGGTGTTGCATGGCCTTGGAGGCGCGAAGCACGTCGCGGCGGACGATGAGATAAACCTTGTTGCAGAGCTTGGCCAAATAGGTGGCATCCTCGCAGGCCGTATCGCCGCCGCCCACAACTGCGACATCCTTTCCTTTATAGAAAAAGCCGTCGCAAGTGGCGCAGGCCGACACGCCGCCGCCCTTGAACTCCTCCTCGGAGGGCAAGCCGAGATAACGCGCCGCCGCACCCGTGGAGACGATGATGGAGTCGGCCAAAAGCTCGCCGTCGTATTCAGTGGTCACCTTGAAAGGCCGCTGGCTGACATCGATGCTTGTCACCTCGCCTTCGCGGATTTCCGCACCGAAGCGCAAGGCCTGCTGACGGATTTCCTCCATCATTTCAGGACCGGTGATGCCGTTTGGGTAGCCCGGGAAGTTCTCGATTTCGGTGGTTTGGGTGAGTTGTCCGCCGGGTTGCATACCTTCATAGATGACGGTTTTCACGTCGGCGCGACCTGTGTAGATGGCTGCTGTGTAGCCCGCTGGCCCTGATCCAATAATCAGACATTCAATATGTTCCATTTTGTTCAGTTATGAGTTTGGAATTAATAGTTTGGAGTTATTTTTTGCAAAGGTAACTTTTTTTTCGGAAAGTTGAACAACAATTCAAAAAACATTCGTATCTTTGCAGCCGCAAATCGAAAGATTGCAACGCAGTTAAATGCAATCGGGGTGTGGTGCAGTTGGCTAGCATTCTTGCATGGGGTGCAAGCGGTCGCCCGTTCGAGTCGGGCCACTCCGACAAAAGAGTAGCAGATTTCTCTGCTGCTCTTTTTTGTTTTCCTTTCGCTGGTTTATGTCGGCAGTGTACAACGCCTGCCCATGATGCTGTCGCCCCTACGGGGCTGGGGCTATCAGGGACTGCCCTACCGGGATGCTGCCGTAGGTCGCGACCTACGGTTACGATATGTTGCGCCCTTTCAGGGCGGAGCCTGCTGGAGTGTTGCCCGATGTTGCACAGTGGGTTGTAATAGGGTCGCCCCTCCGGGGCTTTGCCTCACAAAGCCCTGAAGGGGCGAATGACCCCAGCCCGACGCAACACGTCGGGAAAACCGGCGGATGCCGGAATTAATCGATGAAGATCTTCTGCGTCTTGACGGAATCGCCGTCAATCAGGCGCAGAACGTACACGCCCGCAGGGATTCCCGTTGTGGATATGGCGGACGTATTCAATGCGTCCCTACAAACCAGAACCCGCCCCATCAAGTCCACCACCTGTAGAGACGCGCCATGGCACGTCTCTACCAGCAAACGGATTTCCCCGTTGCTGATGTAGGCAAACGGCGCATTGTCGCCAATTGCGTCCCCGCAATTGGAAAACACCAAACGGAAACGCGAAGCGTAATCCGTCGCTTTGGCGGTGAAGGTGTACATAGGCGTTGGAGATTGCGGGTCTTCGCCCGCAATGAAGGTTTCGTGGCGGAGCAAATCCACATCCGCGCCAGTCATATTGTCGATGAGATGCAGATAATCCAAATCCATGTTCTCCACGTTTACGGTCAGGGTGTAGGTGCCGTTTTTGGCGGCCTTGAAGTTGACGGGATGTTCTGTGCGGCTGGATTGACTTAGCGTCGAATCTTCGATTTGCTTCGCTTCGCTCGCAATGACGGCGACAGCCCAATCCTGTGCGCCCTCGGTGGCGAAAATCCTTGTGCTGTTCTCGTTCAGCGTGAATTTCTCCAAGGGTGCGCCGTCGCGTTTCAGGATGAAGCGGTCGATGATGAGGCCGTTCTCGCTGACTTCCAAGGTGATGCGGCCCTTCGACAGGCTCAGGGACCGCTCGGCATTGTTGGCGCGGCTGTTGAAGGTGATGGAGGCATTGTCGCCCGTGGCCTTCACGAAGAAGCCCTCGCCAGGCTTCAGCGGGTTGTTACCGTCTATCACGCTCACCATAAGGTTGTCCTTGGCGCCGTTCATGCGATAGACTTCGTCGGCTATGTTGCTGCCCGTGAAAGCCGTCACCTTGTGCACGAAGGGGTTGCCCACAAGGTTGAAGCCTGCCAAGGCGATGCCGTCGGTGTAGCTCAGCGGAAAGTTCACCGTTTCCGTGGCCGTGCGCAGAGTGCCTTGCAACTGTAGCGTGTCGTTGGCACTGTTGGCATAAAGGTAGCCTTTCAACGGATCGATGTTGAAGTTCGCATATTGGCCGTTGGGCTTGTGATTCCTCCAATGATGTGTAGGCTCTTCATAGAAATACAGGTCGTATTCGTTGGCGAGGAAGCCGTTGTCCGCCGAGGGCGCAAAACCCTCAATGGCGGGCGAACTGACCAAATGCCAACCATTCTTGCTGTTGGGCGTGTAGGCGGTGATGTTCTTCTCCACCGTGGCCTGTGCGCCCGCGTTGGGATGGATGACTTGCGCGCCGTCCTCGATGACGAAGTTCCGAGCGTCGCCGGTGGTGTAGATGAAATCGGTGGCGGTGAGCGTCGCGCCGTCTTTCACGGTGAGGCGCTCGTAAAGCCCGTAATACTCATCGATGTAATAGCCGATGGTGACGGAGCCGACCGTCACGTCCGTGTCTATCTCGCAGTCGTCGAAGATGCCCACCCTTGCGCCTACGCCGGGGGCTTCGGTGCAGGGTTCGTGGTTCGCGTCTTGCCAGTTGGCGGGGTTATCCCATTGGTTGTCGCCGGTAGCATTGTAGAAATTGTATTCGCAGGGACCGCTGCCAAAGATTTCGCCGAACTGCCCGAAAACCTCGTGCTGGCTGTAGTCGTATTGCGAGCAGTAGGGCACTATGAGCCGCAGCGTGTCGAGGCCGAGGCCTTCGAAAACGCCTTCGCCCAATGTGGGCGGCGTGTGGGTTTGGTAAAGCCCCAAATATACAAGGCTGTCGCAGTTGCGGAAAGCATGGTCGCCGATGGAAAGAAGGTTGGCGTGGCAGTCGAACCACTTCAGGTGTTCGCATCCGTCGAAGGCTCCGTCGGCAATGGCGGTGACATAATAATCCGTCTCGTTAACGGTGATGCTCTCGTCAATCATTACCGCTGGGAGCGTGGCATAGCTCGGATGGCCCACTACCGTGGCCGTATTGCTGCCATCGCAGGAGATTGCATAAAACATCCCGTCTATCTCCACGATGTTGCCACTCACGGTGATGTCCTCAGCAGGCATGGTAATGGTATAGGTGCCGTTGCCATTATCCACGATCGTGCCCGCGCTAAGGGTGTAGCATTGGGGTGTGACGGAGGAATTGGGAATCTCGAAACTTACCCAGACTCTCTGCCCGTTTCCGGCATAAACCTTGCCATCGTAGAACACGCCGATGCGCTCAATGAGGGATACTCTAAGGCTGATGCTGAGCGGGTGTTGCACTTCAATGGCATAGCCGCGCTGGGCTTCCCTTGGCGCATCGCTGCCGCTATTGCTTCCGCTAACACCTATGCCGCCCACCGTGCAGTTGCCGGCATAGTAGTTGTTGGTGACGATGGAATTTTCGTCGCGTCCTACAACTCCTCCAACATATTCAACACCTGAAACCTCAGCAAAGTTCATGCAGTTTCTGACGGTGCAGTGATCAGCAGTGCCTACAATGCCACCAACACCATCACCGCCAAATATCAGCCCCGTCCCCGTATCTACTTCTGTCGCAGAAATGCTCACATTCTCCGTCACATAGCATCCCGTGACAGTTCCTCCATAACAGCAGCCAACAATGCCACCAACTGAACCACCTTCAGCATGGATGCTGCTGTGGTCGAGGGTCAGGTTTTTCACCGTGCCGTTGCTATATCCAAAAAGACCCATAAAAGTGCTTCTCTCATTGAGCGTTACATGGCTGATGGTGTGGCCGTTGCCGTCGAAAGTGCCGCTGAAAGGCGCACCACCGTAGCCGATGCGTGTATAGGTCTTTCCTGTATAGTCGAGGTCGGCTTCCAAGCGGAAAAACTTGCCGCTCTTGCTGTCGCCGCCATTGACGCTCGCCGCCAAGCCGTCCATTTGGTCGGTGTTGCGGATGATGTAGGGGTCTCCTTGCGTGCCGCTTCCAGGGTTGAAGATGGTGAAAGTTTTGGTGGTTTGTCCGCCAAAGTCGCCCATGCCTGTAATGGTGATATTATGGTAGCCGGGTATGACGCATCCGCCATCGGGCAGGGTCACGGTGTAGTGAGTGCCCTCTTCAAGCGTCAGTGCCGCGCCGTCCTTGTTGTCGACAACGGTGACGACGGGGGTCAGGGGTTCGCCCGTATAGTCTTGTTCAGGAATCGTGATGCTCACCCAGTCGGAATAGCCGATGTCGCGCTTGAGGGTTGCATTGCCTGTGATGGTCACGTCGTCATCGGGCATGGTGAATCTATATTTGCCATTGGCATCGAGTGTGAGCGGTATGTTGCCGTTGGCGAAATATTCTACATTCACAGGGACATAGCCTGCTTCGGTCGTGTAGTACATGGCCATTACCATGTCTCTGCCTGCGCCGAAATAGGGTGTGTCGCCGTCCCAAAAGGTGGCGTAAGGGAGTGTCCCTGAAACGTTTTCTCCGAAAGTGACTGTGCCCATCCTCTTGGCGCCGTCGGTGTCGTGGCCTTGTATGCCGCCGCCGAAGAAGTTGGTGTAGAAGCATCTTTGGACAGTGGGCGTTCCAGAGTATATCCAGCCAACGATGCCGCCCACGTTGTTGGCGCAGTCGATGGGCGAAAAGCTGGTGCAATCCTCTATCATTCCTTCATCCGCTGTCGCGGTGGTGCCTATGATGCCTCCCATGCCCGTGCAGCGGCCAATGCCGCTGTTGGTGAGGGTTGCCCGCGAGGTGCAGTTGCGAATTGTAAAGTCTCCATTTGCGTTGCCTACGATGCCGCCGAACCCACTGATGTCGCTGATCGGATTGTCACGGGCCGCGATGACCACGTCCGCCCCGACATGGCATCTGCAAATCTCCTTGTTGTCTTCAATGTAACCGGCGATGCCGCCCACACTGCCTCTGCCCTCCAAGCGGGAGTTGCCGCCGAGGGTAAGATCCGTCACCTTCGCCTGATTCCTCAGGCAACCGAAAATGCCGATATCAGTGCCATCGCCAACGACCGTGACATTGTTGATGCTGTGGTTATTGCCAAAAAACTCGCCGCTGAAGCCTTTCGGGTATCTCCCGAACCATTCACGTCGGCGGCCAATTGGTCAAGGTGGTCGGTGGTGGAGATGATGTAGGGGTCGGCGTATGTGCCGTTTCCGCCGCCGAAGGTGCTTTGGGCGAAGGCGTTGCTTGCCCCGTAGGACAAGAAGAACAGCAGCATCATGGCTGCCACGAGTTTTTTGTAGAGACTGGTAGTCATAGGTGTTGTTGTTTTTGTTGTTGTTTTGTTGATATTCTTTATGGTCTATTCATGCATGTTTTGGGCATGGCATGCATCAACCACAGTGATAGTATTAATCTGTAAACTAAATTTGAACAGTTACTTAAACAAACTCTCATAGAGCGATTTGTCGTCGTAGTCGATAATGTCGTTCATTTTCATGCCTTTATGGTATTTGAGAGATTTTCGAGCCGCAAAGTTACGCATTATTTTCGGAAGTGCAAGCGCACCGTCCACAAAACCAGGGCAATCATGGTCGCCTTTGCATTTTGGAGCAAGTTTTTGGCCGTGGTTATTTGTAAGTAGCTGTTCAAAATTAAAGTAGAGTTTTCTTGGCTGTAAGCTATCAGCTTGATTGCAACAATGCTGAAAGCTGATTAAAGCCAACAAAAAAAGGACACCCGGCCGGGTGTCCTTTTCCATTGTGAAATCTAGACAAAATCAATACTCCCAGAGGCTCTGTTCGAAGTCGAACATCTCGTTCTTGATGCGCTCCGATTCGTAGAGTGCGTCAATGTTGAAGGCGTAGGAGTTGATGTAGCGGTCGTAAACGTTTTCTTCCTTGACGATGTAGCTGTCGAAGATGCGTTTTTGCAGCACTTCGTCATAGGTCAGGCGTTGTGCCGAGTTGTTGCGGTTGAAGGCAAAGGCCTTGGCGAAAACATCGCGTGAGTTCTCGTAAGGCACCCAGCACACTTGCGACAGTCCGCCGTCATCGTCAACAACGATGGGGCCGAGGGCGATGATGCGCACGAGGAACTGTGACAATTTCTTGTCGAAATACCAGTCTTCCTTGATGCGCAGGCGCGTCACGTTGAGCATACGGTCCTTGAAGGCAATCTCATTGGGTACTTCGGTGCCCAATTCCTCATTCCAGATGACCGGCGGGTCGCCTATCTTTGAGTTTTCCTTTTCAAAGTCGGACAAAGTCAGCGGGGTCACCATGTCGTCGATGTTGTTCTCGACGCGATAGGGGGTGATGTCGCCACTCTGGATGCCGTCGTAGATCACTGTGATGAGGTTTCTCCAGTCCTCAGTCGGGTTGATGGGGTAGTAGAACAGCTGGTTGATTTTCTGGCGGAAGTCAATCT
>ONVP01000227.1 GCA_900321315.1 uncultured Bacteroidales bacterium | reverse complement strand
AATCGTACTGCTTTTCTCATATCCATTAAGGTTTGTCTTGTGATAACGAGAATCGCAGCATAATAGTTTAATAGAAAACTAATTTTGAACATTTACTTAGAATAAACCTCTAATTTTCTAACTCGACCTCGCGCCACGGCGAAACCGCCGCAGGGCTGTCGCATTGCGGCAGCCGCTTGGGTTTCCACGCGGCTACCACGGTGTGACAGCCCTACAAGGGCGGTGGCGTTAGTGTGGTGCATTGCAGTTCTCATGTCTGTTTGTTTGCCATGCAAAGATAATGCTTTTTTCTTAACGATGGTTTCCCCTCACGGGGAATGGAGTGTTTCGGGTGTTTTTATAACGGCGGCGGCTTGTAGGCACTACGGAAGTGTAACACCACCTGCCGCCGCCGTTACAAACTAAACCTTTTTTCTCCATTCCCGCGAAGCGGGAACCCCATAAGAGGCTTTTCGCATTGCAAATTCCGGTCTCATTGCCGACGAAAAGCAAACCCGCCCGAAACGCTCACAGCTTGCCTTGGTTCATTAGCATCTTTAGAATACAGCCTCCGACAAACCAAACGAAAGCTATCATTGGAAAAAGTATGGCTCCCAAATGCTTCTTCCCTGTCCATTCTTCTTTGTGCTTACTTACAATCCTTGAACTCCTACCGAAATACACTAATGCGAAATCAAATACAAGCAATAAACAAACAAAGGAAGCCATAAAAAAGCCGACAACCCAACTGCCCCACAAATTACATCCGCAAACACAATCAAGCATTATAACCACATCAAGCATATAAAGCGCACAAACAAACGACATTAAAAGCGAGGCAGAAGTGGAAGCATTTTCCTTAAAACCAATCTTAAGTCCCAAATGGAAATATTTAAAATATAGGTATTCTATGATTCTCATGGCAACAAGAATTTATCTTACTTTCCCCCATCCCCAAAAATCATCTGTTATCATTTCTGTTGAAAAATAAACTACGCTTGCTATCGTACCCCATGGCCAAAAGAATCCTGCTATCGTAAATGCCACATCAGTAGCACCTACTACCGCGACACCAATGTTATCACCGCCGTTCTGAAAGTATTCGTATCGATTGTAAATAGATACTGCCGTTGTCCCAATGGAAATCGCTCCGCTGATTCTTCCTGCTGCTTTTCCTACAGTACCAAATATTTCAGCACCTTGACAAGTCTTCTGTGTAAGATACGCTGCGGACTGCACCATAGTTGCTTGGCCGCCTACGACAGACACAGCTTTTGGAACCGACAAATAATGTGGCGTTGAGAGAGAAATGTCTGCAACGTTGTTCTTCATAGCCCTCGTTTCAACCTCAACGTTCCCATACTTCTCTAACGGCTGTATGCTCATGCCGTAATAATCCATCTTGGAACGTCCCACGTAATCAAGCGCACTCGCCGTATGCGTCTTGCTGGACGCCGCCCACGAGTAATAGGATTTTTGGTAGCCGTTGCCGTAGTTCACCACGCCCACTGTCAAGTCGGTGATGCCGGCCTCCCTAATGTCGGAGTTGGTCCTGTAGCAGGGGTTGTACTGCCAGTTGCGTATCAGCTGGAGCTTGGTGCAGGGGAAGGTGTAGTTGTGAACGCTGTTGGACTGGTAGGCCGCATGGTAGCCGTAGGTGCCTTGCAAATCCGACATGGAAACGGCACCGCCGCTGGCAGACGCGCCGCCGGCAAAGCCGGGGCCATAGAGATTCCCGTTCATCGCAAGGTTCCACAAATGATACGGATTCCTGAAATCCCTCGGCTCGTAAGCAGGGTGTGAAAAACTCGCGCTCCAATTGTCGTGGAAAGGATTATTGGACTTCATACCGCCTACCGGCTTCCACCCGCTCGGGTCAGTGTATCGCAAGGGGTTGTTCAGGCAGTATGCATAGCGGTTGAAGCTCTGCGAGTTGTCGGGGCTTTGGACGTATGCATCCACGGAGAGGAAGCTGCTCGTCACGGGGTCGTAGCAGCGGCCGTTCATGTTTATCAGGCCGAAGGCCGTAATGTGCTCGTGGCCGGTGAAGCCGCGGTCGAACATGGGCTGTTGCGAGGCGGTGCCCGTCCAAGTCTCGGGGTTGCGCAGGTTGCCCCACGCGTCGAAGCTCTGCTCGCGCTCCACCGCGCCGTTGGCGTCGGTTATCGTGATCCAGCTGCCGAGGTGGTCTTTCAGGGTTGCTAATAATACCTGCATCTGTATAGGGGCTTGGGGGTCATATAATTTCTATCACATTCATTAACCAATTTAATAAGTAGTTTTTGAAAATCCATAAAACCGGGGCTGAAAACCAATTCATATTCCCCGTCGCCAAGATATGTTTGCGAACATAAGGTCTTTGATGTACCATTAAAACAGCTGACTCCAATGCGAGGAATATCATATTCTACTCTTTCGTCTTTAAGAGTTTTGCGTTCTATAATAGCACTTTTTTTGCTGATGTAAAACTCATCTATAAAAGAAATGAATTTCTGCTTATCGTCATCCTGAACTATCATCACATGGTTTTTATTAACCACAGGATGAATGGTTAAACAATTGTTAGAAGGGGAATAAATAATACTATACTCCAAAAACTTGTTCAGCCGGGAAAAATTCACATAAATTACAATTATGCTATCATTTGTGTGATGAATGTTTTCTTCTTTTTTAATGTCCTTGTCATTATTTTCAGCATTATCAAAAAGATTTACAGCATTATCAAGCAAAGGATATATTTCCTCTTTTTCAATGGAAAGCATGGGCAATTGCTTATAGCCTATGGCTATTTTTGATGGTATTTCCAAAACACCATCGGAAAGACAAATGCTGGAAAACGGAAAGAACAAGCTTTCATCAAAAGAGAAAGCCGTCCCTCCTATACAGCTTTCAACCTCGTCTCTGCTTATTACAACAATCCTTTCGTCATACATTACCAAACTATCGTTGTTTTTCACAATAATATAGGAAAAATCCTCATTGGGCTTGATTCTTTTCAAGAAAGAAGTCCCTATGGTCCAATTAGAAATTGGCCTGCCAGAATCTTCTTCATGCATCCATTGGATATAACTGAAGTCATTCTTCCGTTTTCTAAAATAATCATGCACTAAAACACTTGCTGACTTGCCTTCTGTTGGAGTATCCGAAACCCATGTCAGATATTCCTTATCTGACATGTTTGTAATTTGATAACTCTTGACATGTGTGTACCCATTAAAAACAGTGTTATAGTAGGAATATGACACAGTATCTATCCGTATCGCATCTTGGGATCTTGCTTCTGCAAAGAACAGAAAAAAAGTCATAAACGCTATGGCTTGTTTTGTTACCATCTTCTCATATTGTAGATTGTTTCTTTCTTCGAATTGATTATCATATTTCTTAAAGGAACATTTATATCTATTGAACCTTGAAAAATATGTCCAGCATTAAAACGGTCTCCTCCATTGATGATATATAACAAGGCGTGTCCATTTGCTTCATGGCTATAAGCCTCGGCAGCCCCTGCCGGAGAAAGATGCTTGTTGATAATAACTATTATGTTATCATTCAGAGAGTTACGTTCTCCATCCAAGCCAGGAAAAAGTGTTTGTCCAATATGCCCTGATTCCCCGGTAGATAATCCACTAATTGTTTCACCCAAAACATCTTTGTCTTCTGGGAAAAGTGGGTCGAAAGGGAAATATGACATGCTAACATGACTAATATTACCATCCTCTCCTTTAAAAGCAAAGCCATCATCCAAAACAATCTCAACCATAATGTCTGAATTAACTAATGCTTTCAGGTTATTCACATTTAAGCTTTCCCCCATATATGAATTTAACAAATCTTTATCTATCAATCCATTATGATCTAACCTGACATAAACACGTGCATCTTGAGGTAAAGTGTTTCGAATGACTTCCACTTCTGCTTTACCAGCAGGTTTTACATCTCCTCTAGGCCGGGCGCGAGTAGTAGTCGCCCCATTTGTCGTAGAATCCTTGTGGCCTGGGCCTCGTTCCGCCCACCAATTGCCAGCCCGTAGGGTCGGTGTATTTCAGCGGGTTGTTCTGGCAATAGCTGTAGCGGTTGAAGCTCTGCGAATTGTCGGGGCTTTGGATGTAGTGGATTTCGTATGTGCTTTCCGTTCTCAACATGATTCGGTTTGTTCGGCAAAGGTAGTGTTATTTTTTCTTTTTGGGGGAAGGAAAAATGTTTTTTTTCATCAATTATTCAAGCAGAATCAACTTTTATGTTTATTTTTGCAGCGAAATAATCAAATGGAACTATGAAAAGAAACCTGTTTTTGGAATTACTTGAGGACAACAACATGGTAAGCCTTTATTCTCCTCATTTTGAGGGCGAAGAATACTCGGAGTTTGAGAAATTCCTGCTGGCTTACAAGGATACTTATCCGGATGATGTACGCCAATTGGTATATCGCCTTGACATCATCAAGCGTGATGGCGCTGAGGACAGGCATTTCCGCTATGAAGGAACACGCAGGGACAGAGTGATGGCCTTGCCTTCCCATCTTGAGACGACCTCGCTTCGCCTTTACCTGCTCAACATAGACGCAAAAATCCTTATTCTTGGCAACGGTGGACTGAAAACGACAACCACTTACCAAGAAGACGCGCTTCTGCATAAATGCGTTCAAACGCTTCAAAAGATTGACATTCAGATGAAACAAATGGAAAAGCAGCGTGTTATAACAGTAACGGGAACCAGATTGCTTGGAACGCTCACGTTCACGATAGACGACTAACCCCCAAACCAATAAACAGATGAAAACGAACCCTATAATGAACGAAATCCGCGAGACAATTTCGCCCGAAATGAAAATGCAGATGGAACTCTCGGTTGCCATCGCCAACCGCATTTACGAGATTCTTGAGAAAAAAGGAATGTCGCAGAAAGACTTTGCCCGACTGATGGGCAAGACCGAAACGGAAATCAGTCGTTGGCTTTCAGGAACCCACAATATGACTTTGGCGACACTTTGCAAAATCTCCATCGCGTTAGGCGAAAACTTGCTGGAAGTGCCTGCAAACCAAGGAGAACTTGTCGAAGCGTAGAGAATTAACGGCTTCCCCACAGGAACCTCATTGACAGGCTTCCCGTAACGAAAAAGAGCCCGCCCAGCCCATCTGATGGTGGGCGAGCCATTAAAAACCTTTTCTCCATTCCCGCAAAGCGGGAAACCATATTTAAAACCCCCGACTACTCATCATTGCTTTATCTGCATACCGCGAAAGAAAGTTACAAAAAACCTACATATATCAATTCCAAGCTGTCACAGTTGTGTACCTTGAAAATCTTCCCGTAAGGATCATATAGCGTGTACAAAGCTTCGTCAGAGTTCTCATCAGGGAAATCCGCCGGACAGTCTTTCAGCAACAAAGTAGTATCTATCAGGCAGGAAATGTTGCACCCAGCCTTGTTTTTTCGGTTTATGAAAAGATCTATCCTTCCTTCCAAGATTGCACCACTTATAACATCCGTCCCATAGTACACAATCAATTTTTCATCAATTAGGAAAAAACCTTCATCAACCTGTGAATGATAAAAATTTGCGGTACTTATTGCGATGCAACAATCTCCGTCTGTTTTGGCGAACCATATACCGTAGATATCCGACCACATTAGATGGTTCGTGTCGGAAATGCTTTTCTGGATTTCGTCCACCAAACTCTTGCTGAACGGCAATTCGCCATCAGCAAAACTTTCGTCGTCTTCGGTTTGGTACGCCACTGTATCTTCTTGCTTTTCCCGTTGCGGCTGTTGGTTGCACCCACATATTAAACAGAGTTGGAGCAGCACTATTATAGTCAGAATCTTTTTCATGGTTAAAAGCCTAAATTTCTATACAAGTCATTCGCTTTATTAATCTTACGAATGAAATAATCGCTAACCCATACATCATAAAAATACAGATTTTTGCTATATTTATGATAAACATAGTGTTTGGGAAATACTGTGTACGTGTCTTGATACTTGAACCAAACATTGATGTTTGTCATACCTTGTCTTTCGAAGCGATTGTATTCTTCTGTTACGGTTGCCATATCACATGCACCCCACGTGTTTCCTATTAAAAGCCGAGACGCACCTTTTGTTCCATCTGGCCAGCAATGTGAATGCATTGTAAAAACACAATTCATTTCATTGCGTTGCGTTGTGCTTAAAGTTGCTACCGACCCGTCTTTATGAGATGTTCTAATAACATACTCGTTATCCCCCGAAATGCGATAACCGTCAATTCCCCATTCCACATCGGTGTTTTCCGTCATGAAATAGAAGACATTAAAAGCGTCTGTCTTACTGGTGGTTATTCCGTAGTTTCCACTATAATCCGCCCTGTCTTCCGTCAATCCCGAGAGAATAGAAAGGTCGTAAACAATCAATCCGTTGCTGTAATCTCCTGCGGCGTATGCGTCTGAAGCATAAAGGATGTCGTAGGTCTTGTTATTGCCGCCCATGTTCGCCACATACCCCTTCCTATCAACAGTGTAATCGGAGCCTCCCCCACTTCCCCCATGCATATCATTAGCCTCCATCCAGATTATGTCGTGATTGACATCGGAAATCTGCAAAAGGCCGAAGTCCCTCGGCTCGAAGGCAGGACACGAATAATTCTTGCTCCAGTTTTCGTTGAAGGGGTTGTTCGGCCTGTGTCCTCCTATCATCTGCCATCCCGTCGGGTCGGTGTAGCGCAAGGGGTTGTTCTGGCAATAACTGTAGCGGTTGAAGCACTGCGAGTTGTCGGGGCTTTGGATGTAGTGGTATGTGCCTTCCGTTCTCAACATGATTCGGTTTATTCGGCAAAGATAGTGTTTTTTGGCAAGTTGGCGATTGTTAGAGGTAAAATTCGGGCGGATTCCGAAAAACCCGCCCGAAACATCCATATTTCAAATCCACTTCTCAATGCTGGCGAAAAACAAATCCGACAGAAACTGGACACATACATCATCTGCAATGGGACAAAGCAACACAATAACAAACAAATGACGAACATACAAAGACAAACACTCCTAATCCTTTAAAAAATGAGAATTTGTCATTTTTATGTTTTTTGTCAAGTAGTTTGTACCTCGTTTTCAAGTCACCCAAAAATCGTTCAGCAAAGATACAAAACAGGCCAAAAGGAAGTATTGTAATGATGATGAGCACAGTGTTTGTTTTGATTCCAAACTCCCACAAAACAACGGTTTCTATAGCCAATACATAAGATATAAGTGTTGTTACCAATACCAACAATCCCCAACTGTAACAGCTATGAATCAGAAGATACCCTGGTGCATCCTCAATGCCAAAAGTGTTTTTATAGAACTTCGCAATTCTATAATAAATATAATCGAGAATGTTTTTCATGGCTTTTCTATTTGAAAGGCTGGTATTCAAGATAACCAGGATTTATGCCGTTATTCATCATTTCTACCATCGTGTTGCCATATTGAAAGACAAGTTCCCTGCCTCCCAAAAACCAAAACGTGCTAATAACACCACCACCAGGCATAAACCCTATTCCACCTATAATCACATCAGCTCCATATTGGATTTTATCGTCTATTGACTCGGCAGCATAACATTGACTTGCAGAAACCATCATTCCAGCGGTATTAAACAAACTGGACACCATCCTAAAATGATTACTCATCGCCTTCCCATACTTCAACCTCCCTCCTGTATATCTGTTGCCATTAAAGTGAAGACCTTGAAACTGTCCATTTCGGCCTCTCCAAAACCCCAATGTTTCGTTATAATATAGTTTTGAAACTATCATTGAATAAATGCCGCCCACATTCAGCATTCCTGATAATAGCATATTCCCTTCGCCATACCAACCAAGCGGCTGCAAGGACAAGACGCTGGCACCTTTGCTGTTGCCGCCAACCGACTCGTACCATACCGAGGCTGATTTCTCCTGACCAGAGGCAGTTTCCCAACTGTAGAACGATGTGCGCAGGCCGCCGCCGTAGTTCACCTCGCCCACGCTGACATTCGTAATGCCCGCCTCGCGGAATTCGTATGTGCCTTCCGTTCTCAACATGATTCGGTTTATTCGGCAAAGATAGTGTTTTTTGGCAAGTTGGCGAATGTTAGGGGTAAATCTCGGGCGGATTCCACAGAACCCGCCCGAATCTTGGGCTTCTTCATTCTCTCCCGATTCATAGCCTCCCTTGGTTCATAAGATTGGTATGAACCATTCCGCAAAGCAAACAACAAATGGGAGTACCGCAAACAAAACTGCTCCAATGTTCTTCTTG
>ONVP01000001.1 GCA_900321315.1 uncultured Bacteroidales bacterium | reverse complement strand
CTTGTTCTCGCCGTAGTGCTGCTGCACGAAGCCGCTGTAGAGCGCGGCGGTGGCGGCGCGGTCGTACTGCTTCTTGCGGGCGAAGTAGGCGGCGGCGCGTTCCAGCTCGGGGCTGGTGCTGAAGAAAGGCTTGTCGTCGAAATACTCGTCGTCCATCAGCGGCGGGATTTCCTGCCCGCGGTCGCCAAAGAGGACTTCGCCTTGCAGCAGCGCCATGTCCATGCGGCGCTGCTCGCTGAAGAGCACGGGGATGCGCAAGATGCTGTCTATCAGCTTGGCGGTGCTGTCGGGGTTGGTGTCAAACAGCATTTCGGCACGGCGCAACATTTGCCGCGCGTCGCGCCGCGGGCTGTGGCAGGAGGCGAGAGCCAGCAGCAAAAACAGTCCTATGGCAAAAAGCCGTTTCATGGCGGCAAAGGTAATGAAAAATTGTTCTTCAACAAAAAAAATCCCGCCACGAAGCCGCAGCGGGAAAACAACAACGTATGAATAAAAATAAAGAATAAGGTTATTCTTCTTCTTTTTGGCTTTCTTCGTACTCCTTCAGCAGGCGGTTCTGCACATCGGTGGGAACCTGTTGGTACTCGGCATACTTCATCGTGAAGGTGCCACGGCCCGAGGTCAGCGAGCTGAGGGTGGTCGAGTAGCGGTCCATCTCGGCCAACGGCACCTTGGCGTGGATGGTCTGGTAGTTGTGGTCGCTGTCCATGCCCATCACGATGGCGCGGCGGCCTTGCAGGTCGGTCATCACGGCACCCATGAGGTCGGCGGGCATGCGCACGTCTAAGTCGTAGATGGGTTCCATGATTTTCGGTCCGGCGTTCTTGAAGGCGGCGCTGAAGGCCATGCGGCCTGCAATCTTGAAGGCCATTTCGTTGGAGTCGACCGGGTGCATCTTGCCGTCGTAGATGTAAACGATGATGTCGCGGGCATAGCTGCCTGTCAGCGGGCCTTGCTCGAGGCGTTCGTTCACGCCCTTCAGGATGGCGGGCATGAAGCGTGCATCGATGGCACCGCCCACTACGCAGTTGGCGAAGATGAGCTTGCCGCCCCAAGGCAGTTCGTATTCTTGCTTGTCGCGCACCTGAAGCTCGCCCGGGTCGGTGTAGCCCTCGAAGTAGGGCGACAGTTGCATGTGCACTTCACCGAACTGGCCGCTGCCGCCTGATTGCTTCTTGTGGCGGTAGTCGGCACGGGCGCTCTTGGTGATGGTTTCGCGATACGGGATTTTGGGTGCGGTGGTTTCGACGGCAATCTTATAGACGTTGTCGAAATACCATTTCAGCGTGTTGAAGTGGTATTCGCCTTGGCATTGCAGTATGTTTTGGCGCAGCTCTCTCGACATTCCGCTGATGACGGTCGGGTCGGTCTTGTGCATGTCGTTGAGGATGCCGCCGAGTTTTTCGTCTTCTTGCGAATTGACGGCCTTGATGGCGATGGTGAAGATTGGGGTCGGGAAGGGTATCTCGTCGAAGATGGCTTCGGCGGCCTTGGCATCGGCCAAAGTGTCGCCCACACGGCCGTCTTTCAGCTTGATGGTGCAGATGATGTCGCCAGCGTTGGCTTTCTCGATTTCCTCACGGTTCTTGCCTTTGAAGACGAGCAGTTGCGAAAGGCGTTCCTTGTTGCCGGTGCGCGGATTGACGAGGTCTTGGCTCTTCACGACGCTGCCGCCATAGACGCGCATCCAGGCCACGTCGCCAAGGTTCTGCTCGGTGGTCACCTTGAAGATGAACAAGGCGGTCGGGTCGTCGTTGCTGTTGTGGAACTCTTGGCCGTTCTTGGCCTTGACGGCGGGCATGTCGGCAGGCGACGGGCAGGCGCTGACGATGAAGTCCATCAAGCGGGTGATGCCCACGCCGCGCTTGGCAGCGCCGCAGAGCACGGGGAACATCTCGCGGTTGACGATGCCCAATTGGATGCCTCGCTCCATGTCTTCTTCGCTCAGGGTCATTTCCTCGAAGAACTTCTCCATCAGGGCTTCATCGCCTTCGGCGGCGTGCTCGATAAGGCTGTTGTGCAAGTCTTCGGCCTTGGCCATCTCGGCGGCGGGAATGTCCTGAATCTCAGGTGCTCCGTTGCCATTCTTGAAGACGAGCATCTTCATCATAATCAGGTCGATGACGGCGTTGAAGTCCTCGCCGGCATTGACGGGATATTGGATTGGGGTCACCTTGTCGCCAAAGTATTCCTTCAGTTGGCTGACGGTGTTGTCGAAGTTGGCGTTGGAGTGGTCGAGCTGGTTCATGAAAAACACGACGGGCTTCTTCGTGTTGGCGGCATGACGCCATGCGTTCTCCGTGGTGGCTTCCACGCCCGACTGGGCGTTCACGGTGCAAACGGCCATGTCGGCAGCGGTGAGGCAGCTGACGATGTCGCCCGAGAAGTCACTGAAACCGGGAGTGTCCAAGATGTTGATTTTCTTGTCGTTGTAGAGTGTGTACATCATGGAGGCGTGAACCGAAATCTGGCGGTCCATCTCAATTTGGCGATAGTCCGAAACGGTGTTCTTCTCGTCGGTGCTGCCTTTTCTGTTGATGAGCTTGCCTTCGAAAAGCATGTTTTCGGCAAGCGTGGTCTTACCCGACTTTGCTGCGCCAATGAGGGCAACATTGCGGATGTCTTTTGTCTGGAATTCCTTCATTGTTTGTCTAACTGTCTAATTATTAAATATTTATTTTTCGCGAAAAATACTATAATGGGCGCAAAGATACAAGAAATAATGATTACTTCAACTAATTATGTTATAAAACTTGAAAAATTAAGAGATTCCCTGCGGGAAATCGAAGATTAGACGAAGTCGATGGAGAGCAATTATATAGTATAGCGGCGGCAAATAACGTTCACAATCCGTAAACGCCATAAGCCGCCGCATTTGAACAGGAGCATTAACTCCATTCCCGAAGGGAATCTCACATCATAGTGACGCTATCGCGGAATGGATTTTCTCCCAACGTGCCTCGTCCATCTTGGCTCCGACCACCTCGATGATGTTGGAAGCCAGCAGCGTGCCCATCTTGCCGCAGGTCTTCAGGTCGCGGTTCTGCACCAATCCGGCGAGGAATCCGGCGGCCCACATGTCACCCGCGCCCGTGGTATCTACCACGTTGGCTTGCATCGGGTCGATAACGACAACTTGGTCGCCGTGTTGAACGAATGCGCCTTTCGCACCCACTTTCACCACGGCGATGTCGCAACGCTCGGCGATGAAGTGCAAGGCGGCCTCGGGTTCCATACCCGTCAGGGCAAAGGCTTCCTTCTCGTTGGAGAACACGATATCAACGTAGTTTTCAACGAGTTCCATTAGGAAATCGCGGCTCTCCTCGACCACGTTGTAGCTGGCCAAGTCGATGGCGATTTTCAGGCCTTTGTCCTTGGCCGTTTCGATGGCCTTGCGGAGCATGGTGGGGTTGGCCACAAGGTAGCCTTCCACATAGAGGAGGTTCCAGCCCTCAAAAAGCTCAGGTTGGATGTCGGCGGGGCTGAGTTCGATGGCGGCGCCGAGGCAGGTGGCGAAGGTGCGCTCGCAGTCGGGCGTGACGAAGGTCATGGCGCGGCCCGAGGGTGTGTCGCTCTTCAGCATGAACGGCTCCACACGGCTTTCGGTCATTTGCCTTTCAAAGAATTGTCCCACTTCGTCGTTGCCCACCTTGCTGAGGAATCCGGCCTTGATGCCAAGCCGTCCCAAACCGCTCATGGTGTTGGCCGCCGAACCGCCCGAGGCGCGTTGGCAACCATATCTATCATACATCATCTTGCTGATTTCCAATGCTGTTGGAATGTCAACATAGGTCATGCTGCCTTTGGGCAGGTTCATTTCTTTGAGGATGTTTTCGTCGGGGATTTGGGCGAGGAAGTCGACCAGTGCGCTCCCGATACCAAGGATTTTTTTCTGTTGCATGGTTTTTTGCTTTAGGCCGCAAAAATAGTAAAAAAACAGGTTCCATGCGGAAAACAGAGGTGTCCCGCTTGTGTCGAAATGAAAAACACCATTTATTTGTAAAAGTTTTCTAATTGATTATCAATAAGATATAAAATATTTGAAAAAAATGTCTGAAAAAAAGATTGTGGTAATCAAAAAAGCTGTATTTTTGCAGCCGCAAAACGGACAAGTTTTGTTCATGGTGCTGCCTCCTTAGCTCAGTTGGTTAGAGCATCTGACTGTTAATCAGGGGGTCTCAGGTTCAAGTCCTGAAGGGGGCGCAAAGGAAAAGCCGAGCAAAGAGATTTGTTCGGCTTTTTTATGTTTTCATGCCGCTTGTCGCGGCCCGAAGCTGCACTGTGTTTGCATCGGGTTGAAGTCGTGTCGCCCCTACGGGGCTGGGTCAGAAAACGGTCTTGAAAATCAGTTTAATATCTCCAAAGAAACTCCAATTATCAAGATATTCGAGGTTGGTTTTCACCTTGTCGGGCCAGATGACGGTGTCGTTGTAGGCCTTGGGGTCGGCTTGTTGGGCGAGCAGTTCCTCTTCGTTGCGGTATTTGATGCTGGCGGGCCCCGTAATGCCAGGACGAAGCTGAAGGATGCGGCGGTCGTCGCCTTCAAGTCGGTCGGCATAGCCGGACACATCGGGGCGCGGCCCCACGAGGCTCATCTGCCCAATCAACACATTGACCAACTCGGTGAGGCAATCGACTTTGCTGCGGCGCAACCAATGCCCGATATGGGTGATGCGCGGGTCGTTGGCCGTGGTCACCGTATCGCCCTCGGATTGGTCTTCCATTGTTCGGAACTTACAGATTCTGAACGGTTTGCCATTCTTTCCTATGCGGTGCTGCAAGAAGAAAACAGGCCCTTTCGAATCCAATTTGATGAGCACGGCGATGAAGAGCAAGGGCAAAAAAAGCACCACAAGCCCAACGAGTGCTGCGACACGGTCGAAGCACCATTTCAAGAAAAATCCTATTTTGTGTTCATTTTTCGCCACGCTGCATAGCCTCCATGTTGAGAATTGCCTTAACGCGCTGCAAAGGTATGGTTTTTCTGAATGGGTACAACATTTTGACGGCAATCTTCATCCACCAACAATAATGTACTTCCAATTGGCAATAGGCTTTGCGGAAGTTGAAGTTTTGGATGAGGAAGTCGTGGATTTGCGAATGTTCGGTGATGGTTCGGGCGCTGTCGCTGACATATTTAAATCCTTGGGTTTCAAGGTAATATTCATTCAGATGATGGTATAATCCATAGTAGGGATAAGTACCGTTTCGCTTGTATTTCGACAGGATGCCCGTCATGCCATATTCGCAACATTTTTCCCACAAGGCAACGGTGCAGAATCCAACCATTTGTTGTGTTTCCTTGTCAAAGATGCCCCAATAGTCGAAAGGTTTCTCCTTACATTCGTTCAGGTAGGTTTGGAAAATTTCCTTGTTCATCTTCCTGTCGTGGACAGAGTAATCGGAAAAGGTCTCTTTCACAATGGGATAGGCTTTTTCGAACATCGTCTCAAAGTTGACGGTCCGATATTCAAAATGGTTGTATGCATGTCTTATTTTGTTGCGCGTCCTCGATGACAGTTCCTCGAAACCTCCGAAACGGTCTTTGATGATGTACCAAAAACAAGTTTCTTCTTGACAATCAAAATTGTATGTGTTTCTGACCAACAAACCACCCATTCGAAGAAGGTTGTGACAAGATTCTTTGTTGAGTTTTTGTTCTTCATGGGGAGGTCCTGCAAATCGCCAGGCTTTCCTATAGAGAAAATACTTCCAATCGTTCCAATCGTTTTTCATCACAGACGTTTCTTAAAGGCGTTGAAGGCGTAACCGACAAAGCAAGCCATGGCACGGAAGAAGGGCAGTTTTTCCTGTTTCCGATACACGAGCCAAACATCCTTGGCGGCTTTGAGTTTGTTGGCCGATGCGGAGTTGTTTCTCACCCGATACTTCATCAAAACTTCTTTCATGGGATAGGCGTTATGCCCGTCTTTCAAGATTTTGCACCATAAGGCCATATCGTCGCTGGTGGCGTTGTTGGGCATTTGAAGACTGCCGGTTTTTTCCAAATCGAGCATGATGGTTCCGCTGCCTATAATGGTGTTTCTCAGGTACTTATTATAATTGATAACGCCAGCCGTTTGGATGGTTTTGCCTTTTGGCGTACCGTCTTCGTTTATCAGTTCGTAGGCAGAATAAACAAAAGCAAAGCCGTGTTTCAATATGAAATCCACCTGTTTCTCGAGTTTGTTGGGAACCCACAAGTCATCATTGTCAATGAAAGCCATAAAACGGCCTTTTGCCCGGGCGATGCTTTGATTTCGGGTTTGAGCGATGCCTGAGTGCTGTTTTGCGACTACGAAGTTGATTCTATGGTCTTGTTCGCTATAGGATTGTGCGATTTCGGGTGTGCGGTCGGAGGAGCAGTCGTCGGTGATGATCAACTCCCAGTTGCCGTAGGTTTGTTGCAACACGGATTCAATGCTTGCTGCAATGTATTTTTCGGCATTGAAACTGGGCATGATGACCGATACCAACGGCTGACTTTCCATCACTTCAATCCTTCAATCCAAACTTTGATTTGTTGCTCGTCATGGAGTTTGCACACGAGTAGCGAATGGTCGCGGTAGGCTACGAGGTAGTCTTCCAAACCTTGCACCACGGCCTCGGTGCCCTCTTCTATATTAATAATGGTGTTGCGGTTGTCCACCGAAACCACTTTGCCGCGGATGGCATTACTGTTGTCATCTTTCTTGGCATGAGTGAACAGCGAGCCCCATGTGCCGATATCGCTCCAGCCAAAGTCGGCGGGGATGGTATAAGTGTTCGGCGACTTCTCCATCACGCCATAGTCTATGCTGATGTTCGGGCAATCCACGAAATGGTCGTTGATGAAGTCTTGCTCTTCGGGTGTGCCGAAATTGTAGATGCCTTTTTCGAAAACTTCGACCATTTCGGGCAGATATTGCTTGAACGCCTGCATGATGCCGTCCAAAGTCCAGAGGAAAATGCCGCTGTTCCAAAAGTAGTTGCCTTCAGCGACAAATTTCACTGCCGTTTCATAATCGGGCTTCTCCTTGAACATTTCCACTTTTTCTATTCCGCATTCCACATTCCGCATTCCACATTGAATATAGCCATATCCCGTTTCCGGTCGGCTCGGCTTGATGCCGATGGTCATCAAGGCTTGCGGATTCTTCGCCAAGAAGTCGAAGCCCAAGCGGATAATTCTTTGGAATTCAACTTCGTTGGTCACCAAATGGTCGGCGGGCGTGACGACGATGTTGGCCTCCTTGCAGCGGCTTTGGATGTGATAGGTCGCGTAGGCGATACAAGGTGCGGTGTTTCTTCTCGCCGGTTCGCAAAGCACTTGGTCATTTTTCAGCATGGGCAGGTGTTCCAAGACGAGTTGCTTGTAGGCTTTGTTGGTCACCACGAGGAAGTTTTCGTCGGGGATGACAGGGCTGAAGCGCTCGTAGGTGCTGCGGATGAAGCTCTTTCCGGTGCCGAGTATATCAAGGAATTGCTTGGGATAGTTGTCCTTGCTGAGAGGCCAGAATCGGCTTCCAATGCCGCCCGCCATGATGATGCAGTAATTGTTCATTATGGGTTTTATTAGTCTAACGCCGAAAACACGCTGTTATTGCTCTTGAACTCCGGCACGATGACTTTCATTTGGGCCACGATCTTCATCGGGTCGCAGGTGTCGAGTTCGGCGTGGAGCTTTTCAAGCATGGCGTCCACCTCGTGGGTTTCGTATTTGCGCACCACGGCGTGCATAATCTTTTCGTTGTCGGTCTTGATAGTGTTTTCTTCGTTGGCCAGCACTTCCTCGTAGAGTTTTTCGCCTGGGCGCAGGCCTGTTTCGATGATTTCCACATCGGGGCGGTTGGCCAATTGGCGCATTTTCTCTGCCAAGTCCCAGATTTTCACCTTTTCGCCCATGTCGAAAACGAAGATGTCGCCGCCTTGGCCGATGGCACCGGCCTCAAGCACGAGGCTGCAGGCTTCGGGAATGGTCATGAAGAAGCGGGTGATGCGGCGGTCGGTGACGGTGATGGGACCGCCCTGCTCGATTTGCTTGCGGAATAGCGGAACAACTGAGCCATTCGAGCCTAACACATTACCAAACCTCGTTGTGATGAACTTGGTGTTGCTCTTGCGGCTTTGCGTGTATATCTCGGCGATGCGCTTGGTGGCGCCCATCACGTTAGTCGGATTGACGGCCTTGTCGGTCGAAACCATGACGAAGTTCTCCACGCCAAATTCCATGGCCAAGTCGGCCACGATCTTGCTGCCGAACACGTTGACGAACACGGCCTCGTAGGCGTTTTCCTCCATGAAAGGCACGTGCTTGTAGGCGGCGGCATGGAACACAACCTGTGGATGGTATTCCTCAAAAACTTCGCGCATCCTGAGCGGGTCTTTCACGTTGGTGATGACGAAGGCCATGCGGCCTTTCAAATCCTTGAAGTCGGGCGTGTTGTTCATCTCAAACTGGAAGTCGTACATCGGTGACTCGGCTTGGTCGAGCATGACCAGTTTGGTAGGGTTGTAGTGCATTACCTGGCGGCAAATCTCACTGCCGATGGAGCCAGCTGCACCTGTCACGAGGACGACTTTGTCGAACACTTCGCGTGTCACGTTCTCCTTGTTGAGGATGATGGGCTTGCGGCCCAAGAGGTCCTCGATTTTGATGTCTTGCACTTCCCTTGCGCTGATTTTGCCGTCAACCCACTGGTTGAAGCTGGGGATGGATTTCACGCTGAGGTTGTTGGCCAAGCCTTTTTCGACGATTTCCTTGCTTTGGCTTTTTTCGAGGCTGGGGATGGCGAGAATCATCACCTCGATGTTGTGTCGTTTCAAGAAATCCTTGGAGAGGGCTTTTTTTGGCGAGAAAATCTTCACGCCGTTGATTTCGTTGCCCACGCGCATGGGATTGTCGTCAATGAAGGCCTTCACTTTATAGGTCGAGTTGGTGTCGATCATTAATGAACGTTGCAGCATCGTGCCCGCGTCGCCTGCGCCGTAGATGATGGCGTTTTTCTTGCCTTCGGTGTGTTTATATACCTCGTTGTAGAGCCGGCGTATGGTAAGGCGCATGATGGTCATCAGCACTACGGTGGTGAGATAATGGTAGATGATGACGATGAAAGGCGGATAAATCTTTGTCACAAAAGGCACGCGGAAATTGATCATGATGAACTTGCTGACGAGATACAGCAGAAGCACACATGTGCAAGACGACAGTATTTTGCGGACGTCGTTGAACCCTGAATAGCGCAGCATCCCATCGTAGGTTTTGCTGATCAAGAAAATGATAAGATAAGGGATGGGGTAAATCCAGATGAGATTCCAATTGACGACCAAGTTTGCAAGGTCTTTGAAGTAATACATCAGGATGGCTGTGAAATAGGCAAAAAGCACGATAAACATATCGGCGGCCAAAATCCAATAGCGTGGCAAGGAGTTGTTGTTGTGTTTGCCGAAAATGAAATTGCAAAACTGTTTGACAATCTTGTTCATCACAAAAGGGGTTTGATGATTTTAGAGTGTGCAATATTACATAATTTTTCAGTACAGGGTGCCGTTTGTGGAAATTTTAGTACGAAAATGGCAAAAAAATGTCAATCGGGGGTGTTTAAAAGATTCTTTCCATCAATTTCCATTTCCTTGTGGATGGCAGGTTGGGGTCGGCGCCTTGGCATTGGGCGACGTGGGCTTCCCATTCGGCCTGTCGGGGCAATTGGGCAAGGCGGGCCATGTCGCGCTCCCAGTCGAAGTCGTCAATGGTGTCGCAAACCATGAAAACGTGGGTGCCGTGGCGGTAGAGCTGCATGTCGGTAATGCCAACTTTGCGTTGGCCTTCGATCACTTCGGGCCAAACATGCGCATGGATTTCGCAGTATTTCTCGACCAACACAGGGTCGTCGATGAGTTCCAGAGTCTGACAATATCTTTTCATGCTTTATCGTTTTTGGTGATGAAACGTCCGTAAAGAACGATGACGATGAGGCAAACTATCGGCAAAACGAAGCTCAAGTTTGCCGGAGCGATGCTTCCTATGCCGTTGCCATCGATGATTCGCGCTTGCAGTGGAGGCAGCACACTACCGCCCAAAATGGCCATGATCAGTCCGGCTGCCCCGATTTTGGCGTCTTCGCCCGTGTTGGTCAGGGCGATGCCATAGATGGTGGGAAACATCAGGCTCATGCAGGCCGACACTGCCACGAGGCAGCACATCCCCGCCACACCGTCAAGGAAAACCACGCCGAGCAACAAGATGCAGCCCGCTATTCCCAAATAGGTCAGTAAAACGGCAGGGCGTATGTATTTCAGCAGGAAGGTGCACACGAAACGGCTCACGCAGAAAATGGCCATCGCCACGATGTTGTAGCGTTGCGAGAGCACCTCGGCGGCTTGTTCGGTCATGCCTTCGTTCATAAAAATGCGCGTGCCATATTGTATGATGAAAGTCCAGCACATGATTTGCACACCTACGTAGAAGAACTGCGCCACAACGCCGTAGCGGTAGGGCTTGTTTTGCCATAGGCGTCGCACCGTGCCGCCAAAGTGGTTGCCAGAGCCTGTGTCGGTGCCTTTGTTGGCGTTTTTCACGCAAAGCAGAATCACGAGGAAAAAAGCCACGAGCACTAATCCGATGATGATGTAGGGTCGGCAAAGCACGGCGAGGTCGGCGCTTTTCACGGCGTTGAAGTGGTCTTCGTTGAGCAGGGCGCGTTCCTCGGTGCTCAGCGGGTTGAGTTTGGCTTGGATAAACTGCATGGCCACAAACATTCCGGCCAGCGAGCCGATGGGATTGAAGGCTTGGGCGAGGTTGAGTCGTCGCGTGGCGGTGTCCTTGCTCCCCATCGAGAGGATGTAGGGATTGGCGGTCATTTCAAGGAAGGAAAGGCCGCAAGTCAGCACGAAATAGGCGACGAGGAAAGGATAGTAGCTGCCTATGGCCCTGGCTGGAACGAACATCAGGGCGCCCAAGGCGTAAAGTCCGATGCCCATTAGCAGACCGGCCTTAAAAGAGTGCTTTTGCACGAAGAGGGCGGCGGGCAAGGCCATGCAGAAATAGCCGCCGTAGAAAGCCAGTTGCACCAAGGCTCCGTCAGCAACGCTCATGCGGAAAATCTTGGAGAAGGCTTTCACCATGGGGTTGGTGATGTCGTTGGCGAAGCCCCAAAGGGAGAAGCAACAAGTCACCAAAACGAATGCAAAAAAGTATTTTCTTTCTACCACTTTGTTCATTTTCTTCTGATGGTTAGGGTGATAGCTTCTGGATGAGCGTTCTTGAAAGCAAAAGCATCAGTAACCACACAGGCGAGATAGCCGCCGCCGCCGGCACCAGGCATTTTCCAAGCCAGCACTCCATCCCAAGCAGAATACATGTCAATATAACTCTGCACCGAGCCTTGAATCATGGCTGGGAACATGGCAGTTTGGGCGTTGAACGAGGCTTTATAGGCTGCCGCAAAAGAACTCAAGTCTTTGTGCATAATGGCATTCCAGCAATCATCGGCAGCTTGGGCCAAAGCTCTCACCTTGGTTTCGGTGATGTCTTTGCCTGCCACCACCGAGCATCCTGACCGCCGTGGTTCCATTGGAATCATGACAAGGTGGCTTTCAATCCATTGTAAAATGTCTTCATCGCGACAACTCTCGAATTTGACAGGCCAATAGAGTTGGTCGTAATAATGCCGCACCAGTCCGGGAAAGCAAATGCCGATGCTGTCTTGCGCCCCACTGACGATGCCGTCGCTGCGTTCGGGGTCGTTCTCGAAGCAGAAAACGAGTTTGGCAAGGATTTCAGGGTTCATGTCGGGCAATTTCATCGGCCAGATTTTCCTGATCATGTTGCGTGTCGAGGTGGAAAGTCCGCATCGCTCGCGTATCTCGAAAGTGGGTTCCAAGGAGATGGTGATGGCCCATCCGGGTGCGAAACACGAAACGTAGGGCTGGTCAATCCAAGTGCCGGCAAGATCCAAGCGGGTGGGAATTTGGCAAAGGCCTTGCTTCAAGGCGGAGGATGAGCGGGCTTTGAGGCCCTCCGAAGGCGTGCGTTGCAATATGACATACTCGATGCCGCGCTCTTCGCAAAACTTCCGTTTTTCCTCCGACGACCCGTCTTCGTTCACCACAAAACAGTCAGGTTTTAGCCGATTCACCGTTTCGACGAAATCCATCAGGCCATGGCCGTCGTTGATGAAAGCGTCTTTCACGTATCGGATGGCTTTCACCATAAACAAACGCTCCTGTTCGGGATAAAGGGTCTTGTGGTTTTTGTAGTGCAGGATGGTTTCGTCGGACCCGATGCCGACATAGAGGTCGCCGAATTGCGCCGCCTGCCGGAAAAACTCGACATGACCGCTATGCAAGAGATCATAACAGCCCGAAACGAATACTTTTTTTGCCATAGTTCGTGATTTGGGCGCAAAAATAGGAAAAAAATTATTGCAACGTTTTCACTTCAGCCAAGGCCGAAACGAAATACCACCGCCCGTTGCTCTCGCAGAGGCATTTGTAGCGGGTGCGCTGCTTCTCGCCTTTGCGGAAGACGAGGCCGTTTTTCAGGGCGAAGCGTGCGCCTTCGGGCAGGTTCTCCACCGTGGCGACGGTTTCGGCGTTCTTGTCGTATCGGCGAAGCACCCGTTGCAGGTTCGGGTCGGCGGTGCTGCTCGCCTTGATGTGGCAAAGGTGTTGCCGCAAGGCTGCGAGCACGTCTTCCGGGAAAATTGTTTCGGTCATGACGGGCAGCAACAACGAAGCGAAACGGTTTTGCCATTCTTTGCCGTGGGGTTGCACAGACCTTGAGCCAAATTGCTGATACACATCGTAATGCGCCACCTCGTGGAGGTAAGTGATAAGCATTTGGTAAGGGTTGAGGTCGAGGTTGAGGGTGATGGTGCAGATGCCGTTTTTGGCGCGTGGCGGACGAAAGTCGCCCAATTTCGACGAGCGTGGCCGCTTGAAGTGCAGCTTGAAGCGACGTTGGCCGTAAATCTCACCCGCCATCGCCACCGCAGCCTCTGGAAAAAAGCGTTTGAGCAGTTCAAGTTCTTCAGGCTTCATCGCTCAACAATGAGGTGTTTTCTTGCGGCACGAAGCTCCACTTGGTGCAGCTGTTGCAGTTGCGCGGCGCACGCCGACGGCCTGGCACTTCCTTGGATTTGCAGGAGGAAACAGACAAAAACAGAGCTGTCAACAATAACAATAAGAAGAAACACTTTTTCATTTCGATAACCAATTTGCAGGGTTTTGCCGATATTGTTCCTTCAACAGTTCGAAGTGCAGCTCGGTCTTGTTTTCGGTCTTGCTGGTGTGCACTATGCCGATGTTCTGCTTGGTTTTCACCTTGTCGCCGCGTTTCACGGTGACGTTCTCAAGGTTGGAATAGACGGTGAAATATTCACCGTGTCGGATGATGACCACGGTGTTGCTTCCCATCAGCTTGGTGACGCTGGCCACTTCGCCGTCGAACACGGCGCGGGCCGATGCGCCTGCGATGGTGGCGATGTCGATGCCGTTGTTGGTCACTGTCACCTTGCTCGACACGGCTGAAGCGTGCTTGCCGTAGGACGACGAAATCACGCCGCGCTCCACGGGCCAAGGCAGTTTGCCCTTGTTGCTGACAAAGCTCGTCGAAAGCGACTTTTCGGCGGGAGACAGGGCCATGCCTGTTTCCGATTTCGGCTTTGTGGTCGGCGTGGTTGTGGTGGTTTTGCCTTTGTTGGCGTTGGCTTTCTTTTCGGCCTCCTTGCGCTCGGCTTCGGCGTTGGCCTTGCGGATTTCCTCGGCGATGATGTCGTCGATGGCCTTTTGCAGTTTTTGGGTCTGCTGCTGCTTGTTTTTGATGTCTTGCTGGATGTTGCCTTCTTGTTTCTTGAGCATGGCTACTTGGCGGTTCAGTTCTTCCTTTTCGGTTTTCAGTTCCGACTGCTGCACCTTTTCGTCGGCCAGCATGGCGGCACGTTCCTCGCGCGCTTTTTGGCTGGCTTCCACCTCGCCCGAAATGCGTTTTTCGGTGGCGGCGATTTGGTCCATTTTCAGTTTTCGTGCGTCGCTGAACTCTCGGATGTAGCGTAAACGACGGAAAGCCTGGTTGAAGTCTTTCGAGGCAAAAACAAAGCCCAAACGCTCATAATTGTTACGGTTTTTGTTGGCAAAAACGACCATTTTTGCGTATTCCTTCTGCAACTTGACGAGGTCGGAGTTGAGGTTGCGGATGTTGCTCTGTCCGGCGTTGATTTCCGCGTCAAGGAGGGCGATTTGCTCGTTGTAGGCCTTGATGAGCTGCTCGCGCTGCTTGATTTTCTTGTCCAAAAGATTGACCTCGTTGAGGGTCATTTCCTTGTCTTTGGTGGTCTTTTTCAGCAGTTGGTTGGCGGTGGAAATTTCCTTCTGCAAGGATTGGATTTCCTTTTCCAACTGGCCTTTTGACTTGCCTTTGGTCTTTTGCGCAAACAATGGGCTTGCAAAGGACAACAATAACAAAACCAATATGATATGTCGTTTTCTCATTTCTTTTTCGGTAGTCTGAACCGCTCCATCTTGTCGGTGATTTTCAGCGGAAACGTCGTCTTTTCATCAAGTTTGATGTTGGTGTATCTGATTTTGGCGGACAGGTTGCCCATCACGAAGGTTTTCAGCTGCACCGTCTGATTCTCAACGGGTGGAAGGCCCTCGTTATTGTCTAAAAGCAAAGTTTGAACTAAATTCAGGCTCAGCGGAATCCCAAGTTGCGCCGAAACCGTGTCCAAAGGTTCGGACAAATAACTCTTTTCCAATCTGTTAAGCACCCAAACGGAATCGTTGCTGATTTTGGCGCGCAGCACTTCCACGCCCATCGAGGCGGTCACGTTGAGCCAAACGATGCTGTCCTTCCGCATCCTCAACTTTCCCGACAAATCGTTGAATGCCATGCCGTTGCCTTCCGCTTGTATGTTCATGTTGGCGCTGAGCCATTCAAAGGCTTGCGGCTGCGTAGGGACGACTGTTTTCTTGCGCGCGGCGCATGATGTCATTGCCACCACCAGAACGACCAAGGCTATTTTTGTCAGGTTTTTCACGCGGATGTTTTCTTCAAATTCTGTTCCAAATCAATTTTTCCCGAGTTTGCTCTTAATCGCCTCATAGTGTTTGGTGTAGGTCGCGTCGGGTTCCTTCAGCAATTTCATGGCCTTGCCCATGTGTTTTTCGGCTTCCTTGTAGTCGCCTTTCATGTAGAGCACCCAGGCGTGGGTGTCGAGATAGGTCGGATTGTCGGGTTCGGCGGCGATGGCTTTGGTGGACATCTCCAAGGCCTTGTCCAAGTCTTGGCCTTTCACGGCGAGATAATAGGCGTAGTTGTTGAGAACCAGAACGTTGTTAGGGTCGTTGCGCAGGGTTCGCTCATAGGCTTCAAAAGCTTTGGCTTCTTCGCCTTGCTCGTGGTAGAGGTCGCCCAAAAAAGCGTCGAAATTGGCCATTTGGAGCTTGTCGGTGGTGTAGCGACGGCCTTTTTCCAAATAGTTGATAGCATCGTCGTTGTTTTTTAAAACCGCATTGGAAACGCCTGCATACCAATAGAATACGGGCTGCATGGGATAGTATTTCAGGGCTTTGACGGCGTGGTTGCGGACGGCCTCGTTCTCGTTCAGCCTTGATTCACTGATGATTAGGTTTTGCCACGAAAGGAAGTCGGTGCTGTCGATGGCGAGCGATTTCTTGTAGTAGGTTCTCGCCAAGGATGCGTTTTCGGTGACGATGTAATACGAACCCAGAATCAGGTAGCCGAGCTTGCTGTCGGGATGGGTTTCGCTGAAGGCGAGGCCGCATTGCAAGGCTTGTTCGTTCACCTTGTTCGAGCCTTGGTTTTTGTTCATCCAATAGTCGTAAATGCTGGCCTTGGTGTTGAGGTCGAGGTTCTTGTTTCGGATGGCGGCAATCAGCGCGTCGAAAGCCTTGTCTTGGTTGCCGTTTTTCTCGTAAAACTCCAAAAGCGAGATGTTTATGTAAGGGTCGTTAGGGTTGATTTCCTTGATTTTCTCGTACATTCTCAGCGCGTCTTTTTCCTTGCCGCTTTCGGCGTAAACCTGCGCCAACATATTGTAATAGCGCGGGTTTTCGGGGTTCTCCTTGATGAGTTTCTCGAGTTCGGAAACCACCTTTTTTTTGTCGCCTTTCCGATTGAGGATACCCAAACGTTGCTCTGTGATAATCTCGTTCTGCCCGATTTGCTTCTCCAGCACATCCATCTTGGCCAAGGCCTTGTCGTATTGCTCCGTAACCAAGTAAGCGTCAATGAGTTCGGTGAGTATGTCGGGGTCGTTGGGATATTTTGCGGTGAGGCTTTCGTAGAGCTTGATGTAGTCGTCGTATTGCTCCAAGTTGCGGTAAAACTGGCCGAGGCGCATTTGGTACCACTTGTTCTCAGGGTCGAGTTTCGCGGCTTTTTGGATCATTAAGAAGGCGTCCTCCATGCGACCGGCGTTGTAGTATTGCTCGCAAAGCTCGAACATCGAAGCGTCGTCATCGGGCATGTAACGCAAGGCCTGCTCGAAGTTGCGGATGGCGCCGTCGGTGTCTTCGCGGTACTTGCTTTGGAGGCCGTTCGAGAAATAGGTGGCGTTCTTTTTCTTATCGGGTCTGTCTTTGAACTCCGACTCCATTTGCTGTGCATAGCTCCATGTCGCACAACCTAATAACAATAATAAGACAAATCTATACTTCATGACTCAACTTGTTTTGTTTTCTCGAACACGGATTTCTCGGATTTGACGGATGGTTTCCTTAGTGATTTGCAGCTGATTTACGCGGAATTTGCGGTTTTCCGCAAACCTCCGTTCAATCCGTGTCATCCGTGTTCAAAATTAATGCCTTTCATCTTTTCCCCGTATGCCCAAAGCCGCCACTTCCACGTTCTGTTTCCGAAAGCGTTTCCACGGCCACAGGCTCCATTTGCTCGCATTTGGCAAAGACCATTTGCGCGATACGGTCGCCGCTATTGATGGTGAAGGGCTTGTCGGACAGATTAATAAGAATGACGCAGACCTGCCCGCGATAGTCGGCATCCACGGTGCCGGGCGAATTCAAGACGGTGATGCCGCTCTTGATGGCCAAGCCGCTGCGGGGGCGCACTTGCCCTTCGTAGCCTTCGGGGATTTCCATATAGAGGCCCGTGGGCACGAGGCCACGCTGCAGGGGTTCAAGGGTTATCGGGCCTTCGGGAAGATAAGCGCGGAGGTCCATGCCGGCGGAGTTTTTGGTCTCGTAGGCAGGCAAAGGGTTATTTGAGGTGTTTACGATTTTTACTTGCATTGTTTTATGTTTTTGACTTAACGAAAATATCAGGTTATTATTATAGGTGATGGTCAGACCTTTGTTTCAAAGCTTCCTTGAAAGCAAATAAGGGCAGATTCTCTACCCAACCTTGGTCGATGTGGTTTTTCATGGAAAAACGCAATGCTTTCAGTTCGGAATGGCTTTCCATGAAAGTCTTCAGCGATTTGGACTGCAAATTGACTTCCGACTTCACCTCGACGGGATAGACTTGTTCCCCGATTTGCAATGCAAAATCAATCTCGATGGTGGAATTGTCAACACTGTGATAATAAACGGGGATGTCGATAGTAGCCAATTGCGTGTAGGCAAACAATGCCGTAAACGCCCCTTTGTACTCCTAGAAAATGTCGTTGCCAATCAATACTAACGAAGATGGGGCTTTGACCAAGGCTCCCATCAGACCCACATCAAGGAGGAACAGCTTGAAGGCCGAAAAGTCTTCATAGAACTTGAGCGGCATCTTGATGTCGCTCACGCGGCTTACCTTGTAGGCCAAACCTGCATCAATGAGCCACTGGATGGCTTCCTCGAATTGTGCGGCGCGTGCGCCTTTTTTCAATGCGCCATAAATGAATTTCTTGTTGTCTTTGGCCAACTGCGAGGGGATGCTATCCCACACCATATTGATGCGCGGCACTTCGTTGGAGGGCGCATGTTTCGAGAAATCGTAGCGGTAGGCCGCCAAAATTCGCTCTTGAATCTGCCTCACCTCCTGTGGTCCACGACCTTCAATGTAAGCCAACACAGCCTCGGGCATTCCGCCCACATAATAATACTGCCGCAACAGGTCAATGTAAACCTCGTCCATGTTATTGATGATTTCCCAATCTTGCTCATGCAAGGCTTTCATTAGGCTTTGTCTGCCCATAGCGGCAAGAAATTCCTCATAGGTCATGGGAAACAACCGCAACATATCGACTTTGCCAACAGGGAAAGAAGCATTGCCATGCAGGGAAATGCCCAACAATGAACCTGCCACAACAATATGATATTGAGGCGTTTCCTCACAGAAATACTTCAACGCCTCCAAGGCTGCCGGACATTCTTGTATCTCGTCAAGAATAATCAATGTGTCATCGGGCGTGATGTCGGTTTCGGAATGCGCCGAGAGCAAACGGATGAGTCTTTCCGCTCCGCCGCCTTCGTTGAAAAACTGTCGTGCCTTTTCGTCGCGGTCGAAGCTGATGTGCACTGTTTTGGCATATTCCGAACGCCCAAATTCCTTCAAAATGTAGGTCTTTCCCACCTGTCTGGCACCTTGCAAAATGAGTGGTTTTCTGTTTGCGCTTTGTTTCCAATGTCTTAAATCCTCAATTACAGCTCTATACATAATCCAATTACATTTTTTCTGACGACTTTTGGCTGCAAAGTTACACTTTTTCCAACGACTTTTTGCTTAAAAATGACATTTTTTCTGACGAGTTTGGATTTTTGCAAAGTCTGACGGATTTTTCCCGTATATTTGCCCATAACTATTAAATCATAAATAGTTAAGGTGTTTTATATAGCAAAATTTATTCTATAATTCCCCGTAACTATAAAAAAGCGTCTATTATTCCCGAAACAAATCCTCCATAGTCACCACTTGCTGGATGACGTCGGCGTAGGTGGTGCGGTTACAGGCTGCCATTACACTACACCCGCTTTAGCGGTGCAAAGATAGTCTTTTTTCTGCTCCCTTGTTTATTTCCTCTTCCTAATCCACCCTAAAACTCCCTTCACCAAATCCTTTTCCATCCAGCAGATGAAAGCGAAGAAGACCAACAATAGCGCAGTGTTTACGACCAAGGTCCAAACGGTGCTTTCGATGTGGATGTGTTTTTGCACAAAATACAGGACAATGGCTGCAGCGAAATAAACGAAGGCAGACTTCAAATCGTATGGAATCGGAGCTTTTTTCTGCCCGACGAAATAAGACAGCACCATGCAAACGCCGTAGCCCGCAAAGCCGCCCCAAGCGCAGGCCATGTAGCTGTATTTGGGCACGAAAATGAAGTTGATGGCCAAGAGCACCACACAGCCAATGGCACTGAAAATGGCGCCCCACCAAGTCTCATCGATGAGCTTGTACCAGAACGAGAGGTTGAAATAAATGCCCATGAAGATTTCGGCCATCATCACGATAGGGATGACGCGCAAACCCTCGCGGTAGTCCGCGCCCACAAGATGCTGTAAGATAGGCATATACATCACAACAGCGAGGAAGGCCAGCAACGTGAAAATGATGAAGTATTTCATCACCTTGGCTTGGGTCATCTTGTCTTCGGTGTCGCGCTTGCCGCCAAAGACGAAAGGCTCGTAGGCATAGCGGAAGGCTTGCGTAATCATGGCCATGATCATCGCAATCTTGACGCAAGCGCCATAAATGCCGAGCTGTTCTTCGCCCTCCAAACCGGGGACGATTTTCTTGAACACAATCTTGTCGGCCACTTGGTTGAGGATGCCGGCCAAGCCCAAAAGCAGGATGGGCCAAGTGTATTTCAGCATCTGTTTCAGCAAGTTACGGTCGATGCCGAGGCGGAGTTTCTTGATTTCGGGGATAAAGCCAAAAGTGACCAAAATGGTGCAAATCAAGTTGGCGATGAAGATATAACCCACTTGATAGCTGGCATGATACCAACCCATCATGGCGGGATGGTGTTCTTTCAAGTAAGGTGCCAAATAGAAGATGAATAGGTTGAGCAACAGGCTCATAACGATGAAGGAAAGCTTCAGTGTCATGAACTTGATGGGGCGGTTTTCATAACGGAGCCGCGCAAAAAGGATGGACTGGAACGCATCGAAGGCCACGATGATGGCTATGATTTCCACAAACTCAGGATGCAAGGCATAATCCAAAGCACCAGCAATGGGCTTCAGGAACAATGACACCAAAATCAAGAAAACCAAGGAAACAAAGCCCACGGAGAGTCCTGCCGTGGAGAAAGCCTTGTCGGGGTTGACGTCTTTCTTGTTGGAGAACCGGAAGAAGGTGGTTTCCATGCCGAAGGTAAGGAGGACCAAGAGCAAGGCCGTGTAGGCGTATAGGTTGGTCACGATGCCGTAGCCTCCCGATTCGGCAGCCATCCTATGGGTATGGATGGGCACGAGCAGGTAATTCAAAAACTTGCCTACGATGCTGCTCAGGCCGTAAATGGCGGTCTGCTTTGCAAGTGAGCCTAATTTGTTTTCTGCCATTGGGTCGCTGTTTGGTTTCAGAAACGCAAAAATAGGAAATTTTGTTGTAATATGGCCTATCAATAAAATGTTTCGTCGTGGGGGCGGCGGAACCATGTGTCCGCCCGTTTTGGGATTGTTACCCATTGTTGGGTTGTCCGTTATCCGCCCGTTATGCGGATGGCTGTTGTTGGGGGGCATACACGTGGGTCCGCCCTTACGGGATTGGCGTACCCGATGCTGGCGTACCCGATGTCGGCGTACCCGATGCTGGCGTACCGATGTCGGCGTACCCGATGTCGGCAGGGGTTAATACCGCCTGCCTATTATCCGTCGCCCCTACGGGGCTGAAGCCTACTGGTGGCGTGGAGGTCAGCGCCTTGAAAAGGCAGCTTAACCCAGCCCGACGCAGAGCGTAGCATCACGTCGGGAAAACCGGCGGATGCCGGAACGCGATGCCGCACCCTACAGTGCGAACCATGCAAAAAGCCGTCCACGCTGTTGGCTACAAACACTATGCGGAAGGTAACTCGATGAAAAACTCCGTTCCTACATTTTCCTCACTCTCGAAGGAAATCGACCCGCCAGCGGCTTGCACGATATTGTAGGTCAGCGAGAGACCCACACCCGATCCGCCCGTTTTGGTGGTGAAATTGGGCAGGAAAATCTGGCTCTTATCCTCTTCCTTGATACCCTTTCCGTTATCTTTCACGCTGATAATGAATGTACTATCTGTGGCTTGCAGTGCAACCTCAATCTTGCCGTCGGGCTTGCTTCCAATGGCTTGCACGGCGTTCTTGACCAAGTTGCCGACTGCACTGTTGAGGTTGGTCTTGTCGCCGCCGTTAAAAGTGTGGTCTTTCGCGTTGTCGTATAGATAGCTGAAAGTGATGTTTTCCACGTTGTCGTAGAGGTTCACCACATTGCCGACCAACTCGGCCAAATCGAGTGGCTGGGGATGGTTTTCGGGCAGTTTGGCATAGCGCGAGAACGAAGAGGCGATGTCGGAAAGGGCGTCGATCTGCTCAATTAAGGTGTTGGCGGTGCGTTGGGTTTGTTCGGGTGTGGCCTTGCCGTTTTCTATGCTGCGCTGGAGCATTTGCACGCTGAGGCGCATCGGCGTGAGCGAGTTCTTGATTTCGTGCGCCACTTGTCGGGCCACGCCGCGCCATGCCGACTCGGCAACGTTGCGTTTCAGCTCGGCTGCGCTCTTTTCCAACTCCACGATGAGCTGGTTGTATTGCTTCACCAAGGCCCCGATTTCGTCGTTGCCTTTCCACTCGATAGGTTCGTTCTTTTGGTCGATTTTGATGCCGCGCATCTTGTCTTGTATCAGTGCCAAAGGTTGTGTCAGCCGCTTGGTGATGCGTAGCACGAATATCAAGGCGATGCCCAATAAAACAAGGATGATGTTGATATAGGTGAGCACGAAACTTCTGATTTCCTTGTGCAGGTCGGAGGTGCTCGAAAAATAGGGCGTGTTGAGGTAGGCTATGGTGTTACCTTGCGTGTCGGTAAGCGGTATGTATGCCGACTCGAACCGTCCTTTGCCGAGGTGTTCCTCTTGTGTGTGGAAAAGAGCCTTGTTGACGCTCATGTTTTGGTAGGCTTCTGCGTTCATTACGGGTGCCAGCAGGTTGAGGTCGTAGATTTCCTGCCTTGTGGTGGCGGTCAGTGTGCCGTCCAAACCGTATAGGTTCATGTCGGTGAAAAAGGTGCTCGAATAATGTTGCAAAATGTTGGCCCAAGTTGCCTTGCTGAAGTTTTTGTTGTTCTCGCCCAAGGCTATGGCATCGTTCATCTCCAAGGCTAAGGTGCGTGTGGTTTGGAATTGGTTTTGTGCGGTCTTTTGGTTGTAGAGGCTTCTCATGTAAACGACCGACACTGGCCCTACCGCGACAACTGCAATGGCTAATGTTGACAATACCACGGTTTGCAGTCGCTGCCGTAAGCTTTTGTCTTGCCATTTGCGCTTTTTCTTTGGTTGTATCATCCACATTATCAGCAGAAAAGGAATGATCTGCACCAAGAAGAACAAAGCAAAGGGTGCGGTGATTTCCGACCATTCTTTTCGTTGTGTGCTGACCACAAGCAGGTTTTTGTCCGTTCCTTTCAAGGAATAGTGTTTGTAGCGTTTGCTGATGCTGAATTGTCCGTCGGTCACATTCAGGCTGTTTTGGAAAATTGGATAAACGTAGCGTCCGTATTTGTAGGCGAGCACGTTGTGTTTGTAGAGTGCCACAGAATAGTCGTTTCGGTTGAAAGTGTTGTTTTCGCGGAGCAGTTGCGGAAAGCCGAAGCCTTCGGGCGCGATGGGTTTGTAGAACTCGAAGTAGAGTGTCTTTTGCTGTGTTGTGTCAGCCGAGTTGATGACGATTTCGCCCAAATAGTTCGGGTCAAGGGTGTTGTAGTCCATGAAATAGAGGCAATCGTTCACTCTTTCATGGTCATTACTATCTATTTTCTCCTCAAAATAGTCTTTGCATGGACTGTCGTAACCCTCTGGTTCTATGGTGATTTCCTCTTCGGGTGCGCAAAGCGTCAATGTTGCGACGTAGCTTTTCAGCGTTGAGTCGAAGAGCAGCTCATACGAGTAGCCGAGGACGACATCGGCCAGAACGTTGCTTTCCGAGAAAACCATGTCGCGCAAAATCGTGTCGGCAGAAGCCTGTTTGGAAAAAGCGGAAAAAGAATCCTCAAAGGCCGTGTCGCGCTTCTCAAGCATGGTTTTGGCCAAGGCCAACATTTGGGCATTTTCGCGTTTGCGGTTAGTGTTGTAATAAAGACCAGTGAATATCGTGGACAAGGCAATGGCTATGGCAATACCGTGCTCCACCTTGATTTTCTGAATGTTGTTGGTGCTTCGCCCGAGCTTGGGAAGCAACAAGAGTAGGCCGCATAGCGCAAGCAAAACCTCCGTGGTGATGAACAAGGTTTTGAAGCGGAAGCTTGGCTTTGGCATTCCGGCAATATAGCAATGGCAAAGCGTTTTGCCTTTCGCCGAAACGATTTTCAAGCCATCCGCGTCGTCTAAGCCCAATTTGAGATCAAACGGCAGTTTCGATGCAATCCATTTGTTTTCAAAGTAGTGGTTTTCAATTTTGTAGGTGGTGTTAAGCAGTTTGTAGGCATACAGCGTTTCCGCTCCTTTTTCTATCGACTTCACGTAGCAATCGCCAGTGAGGAGGTTGCAGATGGTGTCGTTTCCGACAGCAACTTTCTTGCGGAGAAGTTTTGGCGAAATGGCATTGTCGTTCCAAAAATGCAGCGTGTCTTGCCTGAACACATATAACGCGATGCCTGCTTTGCCGAATTGGCTGTAGTCGGCGTTGGTTTCGATGAGGTGGCTGACGGTTTGTTCTGTTTTCGCTATTTCGCGCTGCACCATCTTCGTGCAAACATCGGGTTGCGACAATCTGTGTTGCCAAAGTGCCAGCAGCAGCCATATCGCTGCTGCAATGGCAACGAAAATGCTGCCCAATATGTTTTTACGCTTCTTGTTCATTATTCCAATATATATCTCTTTCTTTTACAGTGTTTTACAAAAACATTTCATTACAGCCTTTTTCTTCGAAGTTTTGTCTTCGGCTTCAATTCTTAACCAAAATGCCTTAAATCGCCCAAAAACGGGCAAATCGCGGGTTTTGGTTATTTCTTCTCGAAAACATACACCAAACTTGACCATTCACCGCTTTTCCGTGCCTTGCAATTGGATTGAAGTCCGCGGAAGACTCCTCTTATCAATGGCTGCGAATGATTTTGGTATTTTTCGCTCATGTAGGCGATGTAGTAGGCATCCCAAATGAGTTTTTCGGTTTTGGTTAGTTTGAAGTTGCTGTCTTTGAAGATGTTGCATAACGACGACTTACAGAAGTGGTTCAAGTGGCGCGGCACGTCGTATGCGGCCCAAAACTGTTTGTAATATTCAGCGTCAAACGACTTGAAGTTGGGTAATGCCAATACCAATCTGCCTCCGCTTTTCACCAATCTTTCAAGTTGTTTCAATTCCCACTTCAAGTTGTCCACATGTTCCAGGACGTGCCACATGGTGACGAGATCGAAACTTAGGTCATCCAAAGTTGGCAGTTCGTCGGGCGCGATGATTTGTGCTTTTACACGTTTCCGGGCAATGTTTTTTGCATCCTCCGATGGCTCTGCTCCGCAGGCTTGCCAACCCATTTTTTCCATTTGGCGGATGAAATCTGCTACTCCGCAGCCAATGTCGAGAACTGCACCTGCTTTCAATCCATCGGTTGCCATTTTGCATTTCGTCTTTAGGTTAATGCTTTTCACCCTTTCATAAAGTTTCGGTATGAAACCTTTCGTGTTTTCTAAATGGCTGTAATATTCCTCGGATTTGTAGTATTCGTTGATTCTATCTTTTGATGGACGCGGTTCGGTGAACAGTAGTCCGCAGTTGTGGCATTCATGGATTTGAAAGTCCTCCTTGGTCAAAAATTCGTCCTTTAGCCAAAGATAGACTTGTGTCTTTTCAGATTCGCACCAAGGGCATTTCTTGTTCATGGTTTCTTTTGTTTCATGTGGAACATTATTGCTATCTTCCTAAGAATATGGCCAATACGTTGATGTCTGCTGGTGAAATCCCGCTAATTCTTGAGGCTTGCCCCAAGGTTTCGGGTTTGTGTTTGTTCAATTTTTCCCTTGATTCGTAGGAGAGCGATTGCATCGTATGGAAATCAAAGTCTTGCGGCAGTTTCACGTTTTCTAATCGTCCCAATTTTTCGGCCAATTCGTTCTCCTTCTGAATGTAACTGTCGTATTTGATTTCGATTTCGGCTTCCTCAATGCATTCTTTGAGGAAGCCATCATTGGTTTTAAATGTTTCTAATGATAGCAATGCCTCAATCAGGTCGTTCAAATCTATTTGTGGGCGCAATAAGAGGTAAGCCAATTTCACTTTTTGCTCGATTCTTGTGCTTCCGTTGCGCTCCAAAAGTCCGTTAATTTCGTCTGGATAAGCGTATGTTTCGCCTAAATACGCCTTGATTTCTTCTACTTTTTGGCGCTTTTCCCGATACCTTTGGTATCGTTCTTCTGTAGCCAAACCCATTGAATACGACATTTCCGTCAATCGTGCGTCGGCATTGTCTTGTCGCAGCAAAATGCGGTGCTCTGCCCTGCTTGTGAACATTCTATAAGGTTCGTCAACGCCTTTGGTGATGAGGTCGTCGATGAGCACACCTATGTAGGCTTCGTATCTTGATAGCACCAAAGGTTTGGCATCTCTCAGTGCCAAACTCGCGTTTATACCTGCCATCAAACCTTGGCATGCGGCTTCCTCATATCCTGTCGTCCCATTGATTTGTCCTGCGAAATAAAGGCCGTACATGAGTCTCGTTTCCAGGGAATGGTGCAGCTGTTCAGGCGGGAAATAGTCGTATTCGATGGCATATCCGGGTCTGAAAATCTTGGCGTTTTCAAATCCTTCGATTTGCCGCAAAGCCTCGTATTGTATATAGTCGGGCAGCGAGGAACTGAAGCCGTTCAGGTAGTATTCCTCTGTCGTCCAGCCTTCGGGTTCGACGAAAAGCTGGTGACTGTCCTTGCCTGCAAACCGCTCGATTTTGTCCTCGATGCTTGGACAATAGCGAGGCCCCACGCCTTGTATTCTTCCGTTGAACATGGGCGAATACTTGAAGCCTTTGCGCAAAGTTTCATGCACTTTCAAAGAGGTGTGGGCTATCCAGCAGCTTCTTTGTTTTTGTATTCTGAAAGGTTCCGTATAGGAAAATCCGACCACTTCTTCATCGCCTTTTTGCTCGATGAGCTTGCTGAAATTGATGGTTCTGCCGTCGATTCGCACCGGTGTTCCAGTCTTCAGCCGTTTGACCTCAAATCCGATTTCTTTCAATTGTTCTGAGATGCCATGACAGGCCACCTCTCCCATTCTGCCTCCATCAAAATGCTGTTCGCCGATATGGATTAAACCGTTCAAAAAGGTGCCATTGGTGAGGATGACGGCCTTGCTTTCTATCTCACCGCCCATCATCGTTTTCACGCCTTTTACTTGGTTTCCTTTGATGATGAGTCCGACGACCGTGTCTTGCCAGAAATCAACGTTGGGCGTTTGTTCCAAAAGGCTGCGCCATTCGTTGGAAAACATCGTCTTGTCGCTTTGGCAACGTGGACTCCACATGGCTGGGCCTTTCGACTTGTTCAACATCCTGAATTGGATCATGGTGCGGTCGCTGATGATGCCGCTATAGCCTCCCATGGCATCGATTTCGCGCACGATTTGTCCCTTGGCAATGCCTCCCATGGCCGGGTTGCACGACATGGAGGCAATCAGGCGCAAGTCCATGGTGATGAGCAAAACCTTGCTGCCCATGTTGGCTGCCGCCGCTGCTGCCTCGCATCCCGCGTGACCGGCGCCTACAACGATGATATCATACGGTTCAAAATACATCTTTTTGTCAGTGTTTCACGGGAAACAATTTGTTTATCTTTTTGATAATCTATCAACTAAGTAATAATTTCAACGCTTCTTCCTCCTTTTCTCGCATCATTTCCTCCTCCTCGTCAGTATGATCGTCGAAGCCGATAAGATGCAACACGCCGTGGATAATGACGCGATGCAGTTCGCTCTCGTAGCTGCGCCCGAAAGTTTCCGCGTTCTCTTTGATGCGGTCGAGGCTGAGGCAAAATTCGCTTGATAGCACGATTTCGCAATCGGTCAGCGGAAAGGTCACGATGTCGGTGTAGAAGTCGTGCCCAAGGCGCTCGCGGTTGATTTCCAACAGCTTCTCGTCGCTACAGAAATAATAGTGCAACTCCCCTACCCGCTTGCCATAGCTTTGCGCTACCGCCTCAATCCAAGTCTTGGCTTTTTGTGGCTCGATAAGCGGCATTTCCACATCCAATGTGCTGAACCTTATCATCTTATCTCGTGTTTTTCTTCAAATAATACTCGTTGATTTTGTCTTTATAATAAGGTGCGTACTCAATCGGGTTGGTGCGCAGGAAATCTTGGTTTTTCTTGAGCGTTTGTTCGTACAGGAACGCGTCGATTTTGCGGTCGAACAGCGAGCCTTTGAACTCCTTAGACTTGCGTTTCTCTTCTTGTTCGCGTTTTTCTTGGGCCTTTTGCGATTCCAGCATCCGCGATTCGATTCTCTGGCTGCGTTCGATGGTCTGTCGTGTTATCTTTTTGTTCACCAAATCCTCCTCCAACTTCTCCATGTCCTTGATGATTTCGTTCAGTCCGTCGTCGCCGATTTGCCCGTTTTCCTTCATGTCGTTGAGCATTTTCTGCATTCCTTGTCGCAGCATTTCTTGCTCGGCGGCCATGCGTGCAAACTGTTCGCTCATCGAGTTTTGCTGCTGTTCGCCGGGCTTGTTCATTTTCTCTTGCATTTGCTTCAGTTGGTTGCTGAGTTGCTGCTGAAGTTGCTGCATGTTCTTCATTTCCTTTCCTTTGCCTTGTCCGGGCTTGGGCTTCTGGTTTTTCATGGGCATACCCATGGCATTCATGCTCTCTTCCATGTTTTCGAGCGATTCGGCGAGCATCAGCGCGAGGTTGTTCATAGACATCATGGCGGTTTGCTGGTGCTTCACGGCCTGCGAGAGTTTCAGGTCGTTGAGGTATTTCATCGCATTAGTGGTTTGGTTTTCAATGGTATGTAGCTCGTCAAAGACAAAGTTCTTGATTATGGGCTGGCGCATGGCCATGCTTCGGAGCGAGTCGCGGACGATATTGAAGTTGTCGGCCACTTCCTTTTGCGTGATGAGTTTCTCGGACAAAGATGGGTCGTCGGTGCGCAGGCTGCCGATTCCGGTCATGAGGGCTTCCTGCTCGTGCGAGGCGTGGACGACGTTTTCGAGCAAGATGCGGAGCAAATGCGCGTCCTCAGCCATTTGTTCCATTCCTTCCATTTGCATCTGCATCATCATGTTTTGGGCCATCTGCTGCATCTTTTGGCCGGCATCTTGCTTGTTTTGCTGCGATTCTTGTTGCTCGCCCATCTCCTCGTTTTGCATGGCATCTTGCAGGTCCTGGTTGATGCTTTGCTCCATCTCCTCGTCTTTTTCGAGGTTGAAGGGTTGTTGCATACCTTGGTTTTTCTCCAAAAGTTGGTCGAGTTCGTCCATCATTTTCTCAAACTCTTGCTTGGCATCCTCGGCGGATTTTTGGTCGTTCTTCTCCCCTGCCTTGTCTTGGTTGTCAGAGGCTTCCTTTTGCAATTCTTCTCCCAACTTGTCCAATTTCTCGGCCAAGTCGTTGAGGTCTTTCTCCATCTTGAGCTGTTCCAACAAAGCCAAGTTGCGGTCAAGCAATTCTTGCATCGACTGGTTGTTTTTCTTGATATCCTGCATCATCTGCTGCATCTGCTCGCGCGGCATGTCCTCAAGGAGCTTGTCGATTTGCTCCATGAGTTTTTGCAGCTCTTCGGGAATCACCTCCTCGAAAAGTTTGTTGATTTGCTCTTGCTTTTTGATGAGGTCTTCGTTGCCCAAGTCGTGTTCCTTCATAAAATCCGACAGCTTTTCCTGTTCCTGCTGCAACTTGTTCCACTCATCCTGAATCTGTTGTTGTTTCTCCAACAGGTCTTTCATCTTCTCTTTGTCCGACCAGTCCAAATCTTTCTTCTGGATGAGGTCTTGCAGCATCTTTTCAATCTCATCTTGCAGTTTGTCAGCCTCTTGCGACTTCTCAGAAAGCCGCTCCATGATGTCTTCCGATTGTTGGTTGGCGATGCTGTCCAAAGCCGATTCGGAAGGTTTGTAATAGGTGAACGTTTCCGAGCGTTTCGACTTCGGGCCGTGGAAGCCGTCGTTGTCCCACACCTCGAAATAAACCTCCATGTTTTGACCGGGCATGATGCCAAGGCTGTCCATGTTGAAACTGTAGAAGAAGGAAGTTCGGGTTTGTTTAGCGTCAAACGAAACGGGAAGTACTATTCTCCTTTCTATGGGTTCTTTTACCAAACAATTGAAATTCAGTTTGGTAAATCCATAATCATCGGTGACGAGACCCGAGAAATACACATCGGTGGATAACTGTTCGTCGAACGATTCCACTCGGATGTCAGGATAGGCGTCGGGTAGGACATCGACGGCAAAATTGAGTGGGTCGAGGGTGTTGTTCCACGCATTTTGCACCTGCACCTCAAACTTGGTGGATTGTGCCGCAACAAACTGATAATCAAAAACATCATCAACCTTGTTTAAATCCATGACGGTTGAATCTGCAATAATTTGCATTTTCTCCGTGTCGCGGGTCACAAAGCTGAAAATGAGCTTCGTACCCTGCGGAACGATGAGGCGTGTCTTGCCTTCCAAAGTCTCGTTCTCGCGCCGAATGTAGGCCGGATAGCGCAACTCGCAGCGGTAGGTGAGCAAGGTGGGATTGGGATGAACGATGATTTGTAGCGGCCTGCTGGTGTAGTCGCCGCCTATCACGTTAAAAGTCAAGTTGTTGTAAAGGTTTTTGAAGGTGTAGTTGAAGTCGTTGGCCGAGGCTTTGGTCATCAGTTGCTGTCCAAGTTCGCTCTTCACATAAAAAGCATCTGGAATGCGTTCGCCGATGACGTGAATGTTGAATTTCACCTCCTTGCCTTGCGTAGTTTCCATCACATCTTGCTCAATTTCAACCTGATAAGGTAGAGGCTTCTCAAAATTCTGTCCATAGTTCACGATGCGTTGCGTGGGTTGCACGGCAAACGAAGGCAGGAAAACCATCAGCAATATTAATAGGAGCAGCAGACCGAAAAAGATGCCCAAATACTTGAGATTGCCGCGCAAATCGACGGCGTCGCTGAAGCGGACAGGAGAGAGGCGTGTCGTCCTTTGCTCAATGGTGGCGGCCAAAAGCGCGTTGTCGGCCTCGGCCTTCATCTTGTTACTCAACTGTATGGTATTCAATAATTTGTCGCTTATTTCGGGGAAAAATTTCCCGATGAGGACAGAAGCTTGCTCCACCGACATTTTCTTCCTAAACCGAATCAAATTGACCAAAGGAATGAGGAAATAATACACCGCGACAAAGGCCGAACCCGCCAAAAGGAACAAAAACAGCACAAAGCGACCCTTGGGCGGAAACCATGAAACGTACTCCAATCCGTTGAGAATCAGATAGAATACAATCCACAGCACCGCACCCACCAACACGCCTTGAATCAGGCGGTTGAGGTAGAACTTCCGCGTGAAGTCCTCGATTTTTGCTATCAATGCATTCGGCGCAGACATATCCAAATTAGAACAAACTGCAAAAATAGGGAATTTTTGAAAACCGACAACAATTCATGGTCGGGGTAAGGCCGCATTCGCGACATTTTCCCAAAATGTTACGCCATAATTATTCAAACACATCCGAATGAGTGCCAGTATTGGTGAAAAGCAATACAAGCTCTTTGTCGTTCTGCATCCATACGAGCAGCCAATCCGCTTTGATATGGCACTCCCACCAGCCTTTGTATTTTCCGGAGAGCTTATGAGGCTTGTATTGGGCGGGAAGGGAACCGTTTTCGGCAAGCATGGTCACGACATTTTTCAACAAGGACATGTCATAGCCTCGTTTTTGCAACGGGCATAGTCTTTCTCAAAATTTTTGCGATAAATGATTTGATACTTCACAGGCATGAATTTTCCAAACGGTTGAACATGTCATCAACACCGCTGCATTTCACGATTTCGCCTTTTTCCACTTCCAACAAAGCTTCGTCAAGGGCGTTTGTCTTTTTAGTTTTGGGTTGAGCCACCCTTGCGCCTAAATAAAGAATCAAATCCAAAGCTTTTTTGATGGCCATGTTGCGTCCGTCGTATTCCAATGTAATGCTTGCCATGGTTTCCTTGATTTATACGGTGCAAAAATAACCAAAAAATGCTTCAAAACTGCCAAACTTTGAAAAAAGAAAGATAGTTTCCGTATTTTTGCCGCCTAAAACCAACGCAAAATGAAAGAAGTAAGAGTAAGATTTGCCCCCAGCCCGACGGGACCTTTGCACATCGGGGGCGTGAGAACGGCTTTATATAACTATCTGTTTGCCAAGAAGAACGGCGGAAAAATGATACTCCGCATCGAGGACACAGACCAAACACGATTCGTTCCGGGTGCCGAGGAATACATCGTGCAATCCTTGGATTGGTGCGGCATCAAGTTTGACGAGAGCGACTACGTGGGCGGCGATTTCGGCCCCTACAAGCAGAGCAACCGCAAACACCTTTATAAACAATACAGCGACGAGCTTTTGGCCAAAGGCTGTGCCTATATCGCCTTCGACACCGCCGAGGAACTCGACCAGTATCGCAAAGAGGCCGAAGCCAACAAGCAGACTTTCATCTACAACTGCCAGACGCGCAAAAACCTGCGCAATAGCCTGACAATGAGTAAGGAAGAGGTTGAGAAACTGATGGCCGACGGCACACCTTACACGGTGCGTTTCCTCATTCCCGAAGACCGCGAAATCGTCATGCACGACTTGATTCGCGGCGAGGTGAAGGTGCAGACCAACACCTTGGACGACAAGGTGTTGTTCAAGTCAGACGGGATGCCGACCTACCATTTGGCCAACATCGTCGATGACCACCTGATGCAAATCAGCCACGTCATCCGTGGCGAGGAATGGCTGCCTTCGATGCCGCTCCACGTTATGCTTTACGAAGCGTTCGGCTGGGAGGCTCCGCAGTTTGCCCACCTGCCTTTGCTGCTCAAACCCGATGGCAACGGCAAGCTCAGCAAGCGCGACGGCGACCGCCTCGGTTTCCCCGTCTTCCCGATGTTCTGGCAAGACCCGAAAACCGGTGACACGGCCATGGGTTACAAACAGTCGGGCTACTATCCAGAGGCTTTCATTAATATGTTGGCCCTGCTGGGTTGGAACCCCGGAACGGAGCAGGAAATCTTCACCATGGAAGAGCTGATTCAGGCCTTCTCGCTCGACCGTTGCAGCAAAAGCGGCGCGAAGTTCAACGTGGACAAAACGAAGTGGTTCAACCACGAATGGCTCATGCGAAAGTCGAACGAGGAAGTCGGCAAGGACTACCAAGCCTGGCTGAAGGCGGAGAAAAACATTGATGTGCCGCTTGATTTTGCGGTGAAAGTGGCTGGTTTGGTGAAAGATAGGGTCAATTTCGTGAAGGAAATCTGGGACCAGAGCTTTTTCTTCTTTGAGGCCCCGACGGAGTACGATCCGGTAACGGTCAAAAAACGCTGGAAGGAAAATTCCGCCGAAACCATGTTGAAGGCGAAGGAAGTCATCAACGGCATCGAACCCTTCAACTTGGCCAACATCGACGAAACGCTAAACAACTGGATTACAAGCAATGAGCTGAACATGGGTCTCGTGATGAACGGACTCAGATTAATGCTCGTCGGAGCCGGAAAAGGCCCACACATAGGCGAAATCCTTGAACTTTTGGGCAAAGAGGAAGCCCTGAAACGCATCGATGCAGGCGTGAAAGTCTTGGGATGAGTCGCTTGGTGGCTTTACTGAACAACCAATCGTTGGGTGACAACACCGCTTTCTGTCATAATTTTTACAAGATAAACTCCTGAAGCATAAGAACTTGTGTTGAGGATAGTTCTGTTTTCACCATTCAAGTTCAAGGCTTCGATTTGCTGACCGAGCATGTTGTAAACCGAAACATTCCGCAAGTTTTTTTCCGCCGTAATCCTGACGGATTCTTTTGCGGGATTGGGATACAGGGCCACTTGTGGCGCTTCGTGCTCCTCAACGGATGTGTTGTTGAGTCCAGCCAACAATGCCACTGCTGCCAAATTGATTTCCGCAAAGCGTTTCGATTGCTCCAAGTTATTGACACTCAGTCCTAAAACATCTTGATTCGAGTGAATGTAAGGCGAGCTGGCATAAACATCCTCGAAAGGATGAAGTGCCGGATAGCCGCTGCGGTTGAACGAGGAAAAATCGCTGTCGCCATGAGGCATCCAATTTTGGCGGACAGGCATTTCGGGATAATAAGTGTGGCAAATGTCGAAGAAAAACCGCGCCAAAAGAAAGTCTTGATTGACGTAAACAACATGCATGTGAATGGTGGATCCAACCTGAAGATAGCCATTCATGTCCATGTTGAAGTAACCTACTATATCCATCTGTTTTTCAGCACATTCCTTGGCGTAGGCTTCGCTCCCGATGAGGCCGATTTCCTCGGCGTTCCAGTTGGCGTAAATAATGGTGCGGTCAAACTTGTGGCGACTGAGCAGTCGCGCTGTTTCCCAAATGCCTGCCACGCCCGTGGCGTTGTCGTCGGCACCAGGTGCGCGGATGGTGTCGGGGTCGCCGACCACCGTGCTCCATGAGTCGTAGTGTGCGCCGCAAATCACATATTCTTCGGGTTTTGTCACACCCCACTGAATAGCGAGAACATTGTCGGCGGTTTCCTCCGGAAAACCTTCCTTGTGGATTTTGAAGTCGTGGAGTATCACCGTATCAATGCCTTCCAAACTTTGGTAACGCGCTGAAAGCCAATCTTGTACATCGTAGATGTGACGGCTGTCGCAACGGCGGTTCCAATACGAACTCAAGTGCATGATGTTGGCCTCAATGCTGTCCATCGAAACCGAGTCCATCAACGCCCGAACGGTCGGATGCTCCGTCGTGATGGCGGGATAATCATGCTCGAAAATGTGCGGCGCCTGCGCAAAACCATTCACGCCTGCCACAATAAACAATCCAATCAATATTCTTTTAATCATAACTGATAACGCTTAACTCCTAACTTACAGCCCTTTCACATGCGGCTTGCCCGCCACGAAATCCTTCAAGTAGAACGGTTCAAAATACGCTACATCCACGAATTGCTGTTCCTTCATAGCTTTTTCCGCCAAAGGACGCATATACGCCGCCGAAGGCTTGAAGCCGTTGATAATGCTGATATTCGGTTGGTTTTCAAATAGTTCACTCAATTTTGGCGCACCGTCGCCGAAAAGCCAAAGACGACGGTTTTGCCTCAATTCTGCGAATGAGTTTTCATCCACCACCACGGCTTCTGTGTCCTTGATTCTGTTCAGATTGGCATCAAAAATGGCGGCATAAACTTCCATCCGTCGGGCATCAATCATCGGGATAAGAAGGTCGTTTTCAGCGATTTGGCTTCCAAGTTTTCCCTTCATTCCGTAGGCCATTGCCTCCAAAGTGTCGATGGCCATCAGGGGCAGGTCGGCGGCATAGCAAATGCCCTTGGCTGTGCTCACGCCGATGCGCAGGCCTGTATAGGACCCTGGCCCCTTGCTCACGGCCACGGCATCAAGCTGGTGATAATCTATCCCAGCCGTTTCCATAGCTTCGCGAATAAAGTTTGTAATCTTTTCAGAATGAGCATTTTGTCCTTCCGTTTCGCGTACAGCTAAGGTGCAACATCCATCATTGAGCGCCACCGAACAAACAGGCGTGGCCGTTTCCAAACACAATATCATATCTTTTCTTTTTGTCAGGCAAAGGTAATGAATTATCCTGAATTTTGCCTTTTTTTATTAATTAAATATTAATCAAGGTGTGTTACGTCAAATTTCCTTATCTTTGCACGTTATTTTGCTACCAAAATATAGTGTTTTTTTAAATACTTGAATTTTAGTTCATTAGGTTTTTCTTATGGGACTTAGAAGGCGGAGCTGTATAATGAAGGAATCAGAAGTTTTCATTTCCGAGGCGACCAAACGCAACTGGGACAAGCTTCAACACGATGGCGGCGACCGCCTGATGCGACGCGCCAACAAGAGTCTTTCGCGGAAAATCATTACGCCCGAAGGGTATGTAACAGCGGGTAGTTTACCCCGTTTCGTGGAGGAGCTGAAAACGGCTAACCATCCCATTAACACGCTGATTTTCAGCCTATGCGCTATGTTTTTGGAGCATAACAAGGTCAATGAGGGCAACCGCAAGCGTTTCTTTGAGGAATATGCTCATTATCAACGTATTGAACTTGAAGTTCCGCGACAAATCCTGAAAAACCGGCAGGACGACTGGATAGGTTTCGTCTATCAGTCGCTCATGGCGGAGGGCCACCGCATCTTGAAAGGGCTTTACTACACCAAACCGGTGATTGTCAATGAGATGCTTTCCGATATTCGCCTCCTCAGCGGAGAAACTTTCCTTGACCCGTGCTGCGGGAGTGGCATCTTTTTCCTCAAGTTGGGAAACGCATCCATGGAGCAGCTTTTCGGCATCGACAACGACCCGCTCGCCGTGATGATTGCCAAAGCTAATCTGATGGTAAAATTCAATGATTCAGAGGTTTATCCTCAGATTTATCAAATGGATTTCCTGTTTCATGCAGCATCGGCTTTGGGCAATTTGAAGTTCGACTACATCGTCACCAATCCGCCTTGGGGTACAGAAAAAGGCAAGCAGCACACGTCTGAAATTATCCAATCGCACGAAAAAGCTTCGCTTTTCTTTGCGGAGTCGTTTAAGTTCTTGAAAAAGAATGGAATGCTGCACTTTTTGCTGCCTACTTCGCTGCTCAAAATCAAGGTGCACGCCGACTTTCGCCGCTTCGTCACGCACGAAACGCGCATGGAAAGCCTGAAATGTTACCGTGAACGTTTTAAAGGCGTTTTTACGGACTTTATCAGCTTGAAAGTCAGCAAGAAACCAGTTTTTGAAAAACAGAGTTATTTGGTTGAAAGCGTGAAAAACGAGGTGTCGAGGAAAGAGTTTGTGCCGTACGAAGACGACTTTTGCTCCATCCCGATGCTCAACGACCGCGACGAGGCCATCATCAGCAAGGCGGAACGCCTGCGCAACGACGACCTTTCGCACAGCCAATGGGCTTTGGGCATCATCACAGGAAACAACGCCAAGTTGCTGAAAACCAGACCTTCAAAAGGCTTGGAGAAAATTTACACGGGCAAGGACATCGTCAAGTACGGATTGAAACCAGCAAGTCGCTACATCAAGTTCCATCGCCCTGATTTCCAACAATGTGCGAAGGAAGAGTTCTACCGCGCCAAGGAGAAATTGGTTTACAAGTTCGTTTCGAGCCGCCTTTGCTTCACTTACGACGATACGCAAAGCCTTTTCCTCAACAGCGCGAACATTCTTATTCCAGAAGTTGAGGGCATGAGCATCAAAACGGTACTGGCATTCTTGAATTCGTCGTTGTTCAACTTTCTGTATGTCAAGCGTTTCGGCGATTTAAAGATTTTGAAAGGCAACCTTGCTGTTTTGCCTTTCCCGAAAATCACATCCGACGACGACGCAAAACTCTCTGCCTTGGTGGACAAGGCGTTGAAAGGAAATCTTAAAGCTGTCGAAGAAATAGATAATGAAATTTTTGGTTTGTACCAGTTTAACACAGAAGAGATTAATCTTGTCGTTAATTGTTAGGGCATATTCCTTTGGAATAGAAATCTTTCAAAAATAATAAAAAATCTTTCAAAAATCTGTGTTTGAGGACTGTATGGATTTGCTTGCCGAACATAACAATAGATATCGTTTCTTTGTGGAGATTACGGGTATTGCCATGAAGGTCTATAACAAGTATCATTATGGCTTGCTCGAGTCAGCGTATGAAGCTGCAATGAAATATCTTTTAGAAAAGGAAGGTTTTAAGGTTGATAGGCAAGTGTTTTTGCCAATTTAATGGGAGAATATTCAACTCGACCAAACTTATAGGATGGATTTGGTTATTGACGAAAACATCATTGTCGAATTGAAATCTGTTAAGTTCATTAGTGACGAGCACAGAAAACAACTAAAGAATTATTTAAACATTACCCATACCAAATATGGAATGCTTATCAATTTTTCGCCCGAAAGAATCTATAGCGAATGGTATGAACGGGACACAGACGGAACAATTGAACGAGTAAAACTATTTTAGTCATACATAAGAAGATTTTGATTGATTTTTTAAGATTTTCTCAGATTTCTTGCGAAACAATCTAAATAAAAAATGAAAATACTTGTCACAGGCGGCGCCGGCTTCATCGGCTCGCACACTTTGGTTGAACTTGCTGCCGCGGGACAAGAGACCGTGGTCATCGACAACCTCTGCAACTCCAACCGCAAGTCGCTGGAGCGCGTGGCGGAATTGACAGGAAGGGAGATTCCTTTTTATGAAGTCGATACCCGCGACCGCGAAGGCCTCAACCACATCATGGAAGCGCATCGTTTTGATGCCTGCATCCACTTCGCCGGACTGAAGGCCGTGGGCGAAAGCGTGGAAAAACCTTGGGAATACTACGAAAACAACATCGGCGGCACACTGACGCTGCTTGACGTGATGCGTCAGCACGGCTGCAAAAACATCATTTTCTCCTCCTCAGCCACCGTTTACGGCAATCCCGCCATCATCCCCATCACGGAGGAATGCCCGAAAGGCCATTGTACCAACCCCTACGGCCAAACCAAGAGCATGTTGGAGGAAATCATGATGGATGTGCAAAAGGCTGACAATGAGTGGAATATTGTATTGTTGCGTTATTTCAACCCCGTTGGAGCGCATCCGAGCGGTCGCATAGGAGAAAACCCCAACGGCATCCCGAACAACTTGATGCCTTACGTCACGCAGGTGGCCGTGGGCAAGCGCCCTGAATTGGGCGTTTTCGGCAACGACTACCCAACCCCTGACGGCACCGGCATCCGCGACTACATCCACGTCGTGGACTTGGCTCGGGGCCATGTGGCGGCATTGCAAGCCATCGAAAGGCACTGTGGCTGTGCGATTTATAATCTTGGTACGGGACAAGGCTACTCCGTGCTGCAGTTGGTGAAAGCCTTCGAGAAGGTGAATGGTATCAAGATTCCGTACAGCATCAAGCCGCGCAGGGCGGGCGACATCGCCACGTGCTACTCAGACCCCGCCAAGTCGGAAAAAGAACTGGGCTGGAAAGCACAATACGGCCTCGAAGAAATGTGCCGCGACGCATGGAATTGGCAAAGACAAAACCCCAATGGATATTGATATATGAAAGGAATAGTATTAGCCGGAGGCTCCGGCACCAGATTGTACCCCATCACCAAGGGCGTGAGCAAGCAATTGCTACCGATTTACGACAAGCCGATGGTGTATTACCCCATCAGCGCTTTGATGCTCGCGGGCATCAGGGAGATTTTGATTATCAGCACCCCGCAGGACTTGCCGGGCTTCAAGCGCCTTTTGGGCGACGGCTCCGACTATGGCGTTCGCTTTGAATATGCTGAGCAGCCTTCGCCGGATGGCCTCGCACAGGCCTTCATCATTGGAGAGAAGTTCATCGGCGACGACTGCGCCTGCCTTGTTTTGGGCGACAACATCTTCTATGGCAACGGCTTCACGAAAATGCTGAAGGATGCCGTGCGCACCGCGGAAGAAGAGAAGAAAGCCACGGTGTTCGGCTATTGGGTGAGCGACCCCGAACGCTACGGCGTGGCCGAGTTCGACACGAACGGCAACTGCCTCAGCATCGAGGAGAAACCCAAGGAACCCAAGTCGAATTATGCCGTGGTGGGACTGTATTTCTATCCCAACAAGGTCGTCAATGTGGCCAAGCACATCAAGCCTTCGGATCGTGGTGAGCTGGAAATCACGACGGTGAACCAAGAATTCCTGAAAGACGGCGAACTGAAAGTGCAGACCCTCGGGCGCGGCTTCGCGTGGTTAGACACGGGCACACACGACAGCCTTTCAGAGGCTTCCACTTTCGTGGAGGTCATCGAGAAACGCACTGGACTGAAAGTCGGCTGCTTGGAAGGCATCGCCTACCGTCGCGGTTGGATTGACGAAGAGAGAATGCGACAGCTGGCCCAGCCGATGATCAAGAACGAGTATGGACGGTACCTGCTCAAGGTCATCGACGAAATGAAAGAGAACATCAATTCTGAAACATTTCAACGGTAACAATAAACTCTGATTTTTTGAACACGGATAAAACTTTGAACACGGATGACACGGATTGAACGGAGGTTTTGCGGAAAACCGCAAATTCCGCGTAAACCATCTGCAAATCGAAAGGAAACTATCCGTCAAATCTGAGGAATCCGTGTTCGGAAAGACAACAAACATACAAGTATTGTGTCGCTGATTTACGAATCCGAAAGTTACGCCATCAGAGGAGCCGCCATGAGAGTTTACAATCTTTTGGGAAGTGGTTTCCTCGAATCGGTTTATCAGGAGGCACTCGAAATCGAGTTGGTCAAAAGAAACATTCCATATAAACGAGAAAAGGAATTGGAAATTTATTATGACGGATTTAAGTTGGACAAAAAATTTGTCGCGGATTTCGTGTGCTATGACAAAATCATATTGGAACTGAAGGCTGTAAAAGAATTGGATGATTCGCATAGAAGTCAGATTTACAATTACTTGAAAGCTACAGGCTTCAAACTGGGTTTCCTCCTCAATTTCGGAAAATATGACGGAATTCAAATAGAAAGAAAAGTATTATAATGAACACGGATGACACGGATTGGACGGAGGTTTGCGGAAAACCGCAAATTCCGCGTAAATCAGCTGCAAATCACTAAGGAAACCATCCGTCAAATCCGAGAAATCCGTGTTCGAGAAAACAAGAAAGGCATTAATTTTGAACACGGATGACACGGATTGAACGGAGGTTTGCGGAAAACCGCAAATTCCGCGTAAATCAGCTGCAAATCACTAATGAAACCATCCGTCAAATCCGAGAAATCCGTGTTCGAGAAAACAATGAAGTCAATAATTTTGAACACGGATGACACGGATTGGACGGAGGTTTTGCGGCAAGCCGCAAAATTCCGCGTAAACCATCTGCAAATCGAAAGGAAACTATCCGTCAAATCTGAGGAATCCGTGTTCGAGAAAACATGAAGTCAATAATTTTGAACACGGATGACACGGATTGAACGGAGGTTTTGCGGCTTGCCGCAAAACTCGATGGAAATCAGCTGCAAATCAAGAGGAAACCATCCGTTGAATCCGTTGAATCCGTGTTCGGAAAGAAAAAAATTATGAAACAAAAACGCTCCATCATCATCACCGGCGGCGCGGGCTTCATCGGGAGCCACGTCGTGCGCCTATTCGTGAACAAGTATCCCGAATACAAGATCATCAACCTCGACAAACTGACCTACGCCGGCAACCTCGCCAACCTGAAAGACATCGAGGGCAAACCGAACTACAAGTTTGTCAAAATGGACATCTGCGATTTCGATGGCATCTACAAGCTCATGCAAGACGAGCAGGTGGATGGCATCATCCATCTTGCAGCCGAAAGCCATGTGGACCGTTCCATTAAAGACCCGTTTACCTTCGCGCAAACCAACGTGATGGGCACATTGAGCCTTTTGCAGGCCGCGAAGTTGTATTGGGAAAGCCTGCCCGAGAAATATGAAGGCAAGCGCTTCTACCACATCTCGACCGATGAGGTTTATGGCGCCTTGGAACTCACCCATCCTGAAGGCATCATGCCGCCTTTCAGCACCAAGGCTTCTTCAGGCGAGCATCATTTGGCCTACGGCGACAAGTTCTTCACCGAGGAACTGAAATACCAACCGCACAGCCCTTACAGCGCTGCCAAAGCCTCCAGCGACCACTTCGTGCGCGCCTTCCACGACACTTACGGCCTTCCGACGGTCGTAACGAATTGCTCAAACAATTACGGCCCGTATCAGTTCCCTGAAAAACTGATACCACTGTTTATCAACAATATACGCCATCGCAAGCCGCTACCGGTTTACGGCAAGGGCGAAAACGTGCGCGACTGGCTCTATGTGGAAGATCACGCTCGTGCCATCGACCTCATTTTCCATGAAGGCAAGCTGGCTGAGACCTACAACATCGGTGGTTTCAACGAGTGGAAGAACATAGACCTGATTAAGGTGCTGATTAACACGGTGGATAGGCTGCTCGGTCGCAAGGAAGGCGAGGATTTGGACCTCATCACCTACGTCACCGACCGCGCCGGACACGACATGCGTTACGCCATCGACAGCACCAAGCTCCAGAAGGAACTCGGATGGGAACCGTCGCTGCAGTTCGAGGAAGGCATTGAAAAAACTGTCCGCTGGTATCTCGACAACCAGGAATGGATGGACAACGTTACTTCCGGCGACTACCAGAAGTATTACGACGACATGTATCAAGGCAGATAAAACCATGCTTGTAAGTAGTTTTGTTTTCATTAAGAAAAGTGGCATCCGCTACGGCGGGGTCGTGGAACCTTTTCCGTGACTTCAGACTGAGACGACGGGCATAACCCGAACTCAGTCGCAATATCATGGAATAGATAACTTATTGAAAACCAACGAAATTTTACATGCATAAATGGATCAAGTAACAATTATAGATTACGACCGGATATACGAGAACTTCATAGAAGAGAAGTACCTGCATGACGGTCACGACGAATACTTTTACCGCAACCAACAGGTCAAAAAGCCTGAAGGTGGCTGGCGGCATCTGCATTCGAGCGAGGTGGAACGCCTCGTGATGAACAACAACTCCGCCACCGATTGGGACGACATCTGGGTAACCGATGAGTTCGACACCAACATGGTGCGCAACAACCGCTTCTTCGGCAAGGTGCGCATCGGCAAGGTGAGTCGGCGCGTACTGCAATACCACGACCTGCGCCTGCCCATCGGCATCACCGACAGCAGTATCGTTTCATGCGACATCGGCGACAACGTGGCTATCCACGACGTGCACTACATGGCCAACTACATCATCGGCGACCAAAGCATCCTGTTCAACATCCAAGAAATGTCCACCACCGACCACTCCAAGTTCGGCAACGGCATCATCAAGGAAGGCGAGCCTGAAGATGTGCGCGTGTGGCTTGATGTGATGAACGAAAACGAAGGCCGTCGCATCCTGCCCTTTGACGGCATGATTACCGCCGACGCTTATCTTTGGGCCAAATACGCCGACGACACCAAGCTCCAGCAACGCTTGAAGGAAATCACGCAGGAGAGCATGGACAACCACCGCGGCTACTACGGCACCATTGGCGAGTCGTGCGTCATCAAGAACTGCTGGATTCTGAAGGATGCCAAGGTTGGGCCGCACTGTTATATAAAAGGTGCAAGCAAGCTGAAGAACGTCACCATCAACTCGTCGAAGGAGGAGCCTTCGCAAATCGGCGAGGGCGTGATTTTGGTGAACGGTGTGACAGGCTACGGCTGCCGCATCTTCTACTCGGTGGTGGCCACACGCTTCGTGCTTGGCGACAACTGCAACCTGAAATACGGCGCGCGACTCATCCACTCGGTGTTGGGCGACAACTCCACCATCTCTTGCTGCGAGGTCTTGAACAACCTGATCTTCCCCTCGCACGAACAGCACCACAACAACTCTTTCCTCATCTCCGCCTGCGTGATGGGACAAAGCAACATGGCCGCTGGCGCCACCATCGGCTCCAACCACAACAGTCGCGCCACCGATGGCGAGATTGTGGCTTCGCGCGGCTTCTGGCCGGGACTTTGCTCCAGCGTGAAGCACTCGTCGCGGTTCGCTTCGTTCACCCTGCTCAGCAAGGCCGACTACCCCAACGAGCTCAACATCATGCTACCGTTCTGCTTGGTGAACAACAACACGGCCAAGAACGAGTTGGAAGTTATGCCGGCTTATTGGTGGATGTACAACATGTACGCCATCGCGCGCAACACCTCGAAATACCTGAGTCGCGACAAGCGCAAGCGCAAAGTGCAAAATATTGAGTTTGAAACTCTTGCACCCGACACGGTTGAGGAAATCATAGAAGGCCGCAAGTGGCTTGAGGTTTGGGTGGCCAACGCCTATCTCTGCAAGAAAGGCGAAGATCTCGGGAAATACGAGTACTACGACCTGCGCGAATGCGGGAAAAACCTTTTCGACAATGAACCCGAAACGGTGAAATCGTTGGAAGTGTTCGGCGAAGGCATGGAGAAAGGTAAGCGCAAAGTGCGCATACTCAAGCCTTTGGAAGCCTATCATGCCTACGGCGACATGATTACCTATTATGCCGTCACCACCTGTATGCATTATCTTGAGACCCATCCCAACACGGACATGGAGCACATCGTGGAGCGGATGAGAGGCCATCGCCTCCGCAAATGGATCAATCTTGGCGGCCAGACCATGCCCGAGGAATATGTGGACCAGCTCCGTGCCGACATCCGCGACGGCAAGCTCAACACTTGGGATGAAATCCATCACCGCTACGACGAACTTTGGGAAAACTACTTGCACGAGAAACTGCGCCATGCTTATTTCGCGCTGATGTTCCTCTACAAGGACGAAACCGACGTGATGACCGAGGAAATGTGGCACGAGAACTTGGACAAAGCCATCCGCATCCAACACTACATCTGCGACCAAGTGTATGAAAGTCGCAAGAAAGACTACGAAAACCCTTTCCGCAACGCCACCTTCCGCAACGAGGCCGAGAAACTCGCCGTCATCGGCAGCATCGAGGATGTGAGTTTCGTCAAGCAAATCCGCAAGGAAACTGAGGCGTTTGTGGAATTGGTGCAGAAATACAGAAACGCACATTAATCCTGTAGAGACGTAGCGCGCTACGTCTCTACAAACATTTAAAAATCAACAATTAAACTATAAACAAAATGAGAGTAATCATAGAACAAAACTACGACGCCATGTCGCGCTGGGCCGCCAACCACATTGTTGAACGCATCAATGCCTTCAATCCGACGGCCGAAAAACCTTTTATCCTTGGTTTGCCTACGGGTTCAACACCCATCGGTACTTACCGCGAACTTGTCCGCCTCCACAAGGAAGGCAAGGTCTCGTTCCAAAACGTGGTCACCTTCAACATGGACGAATACGTCCGCATCCCTGAAGACCACCCCGAGAGCTACCACAGCTTCATGTGGAACAACTTCTTCAGCCACATCGACATCAAGAAGGAGAACGTGAATATCCTCAACGGCAACGCCGACGACCTTGAGGCCGAGTGCGCCCGCTACGAGGAGAAAATCAAAAGCTACGGCGGCATCGACCTCTTCATGGGCGGCATCGGCCCCGACGGCCACATCGCCTTCAACGAGCCTGGCTCCAGCCTGACCTCGCGCACCCGCGTGAAGACCCTCACCACCGACACCATCATCGCCAACTCGCGCTTCTTCGAGAACGATATTAATAAGGTGCCAAAGACTGCCCTTACCGTGGGCGTGGGCACCGTGATGGACAGCCGCGAGGTGATGATCCTGGCCAACGGCCACAACAAGGCCCGCGCCTTGGCCCATGCCATTGAGGGCGCCGTCAGCCAAATGTGGACCGTCAGTGTGCTGCAAATGCACCCGAAAGGCATCATCGTTTGCGACGACGCAGCCTGCGACGAGATGACTTACGGAACGGTGAAGTACTTTAAGGACATTGAAAAGAATAATTTATAAGTGGCTACCGGCTTTTGGTTTCTGGCCTTTGGCAACTTGAACGTCGCTATAAGGCCAGAAGCCTTGCGTCAAGCTTTATGTTTTAAAAACAAAGATTATGAGAAATTTTAAGAATTATGAAATACGGATTGCTTCCAGAGAGTTGACAGATGTTATTACCGATGAAAGCATCATGAGTCTTCAAAAAGAATAGGTTCATTTATAACAACATTAACAGAAAAATAAAGCTACTGGCCTCTGTAGGGCTGCCAATAGCCAGAGGCCAGTAGCCAAAAGCCAAAGAAAAATGAAAACATTTGCCATCATCGGCGTGGGTGGCTACATTGCTCCGCGCCATCTCAAAGCCATCAAGGAAACCGGTAACGTTCTCGTTTCGGCTTACGACAAGAACGACAGCGTGGGCATCATGGACGGCTATTTCCCATTGGCCTCTTTCTTCACCGAGCAGGAGCTTTTCGACCGTCACAACTCGCGCCTGAAAGACCAAGGGAACCCCATAGATTTTCTGAGTATCTGTACGCCCAATTACTTGCACGACGCTCACACGCGCTATGGTCTGCGCTACGGTGCCGACGTGATTTGCGAGAAGCCCTTCGTGCTCAACCCGTGGAGCCTCGACGGTATCGAAAACGTCGAAAAACGCTCGGGACGCAAAGCCTACAGCATTCTCCAGTTGCGCCTGCACGAGAAGATTTTGGCCCTGAAGAAAAGAATAGACGAAGGTCCGCAAGACAAAATCTATGACATCGATTTGACCTATATTACCTCGCGTGGCTATTGGTACTACGCCTCGTGGAAAGGCGACATCAACAAGAGCGGCGGCATCGCCACCAACATCGGTGTGCACTTCTACGACATGCTGTGCTGGATTTTCGGCGACGTGAAGAAGAACGTCGTTCATGTGGCTTCCCACGACCGCGTGGCGGGCTATCTCGAATTGAAACGTGCACGCGTGCGCTATTTCCTCAGCATCAATGCCGACACGCTGCCAGCCAACGCCGTGGAAGGCGAAAAACGCACCTTCCGCTCCATCACCATCGACGGAGAAGAGTTTGAGTTCAGCGAAGGCTTCACCGAACTCCACACCAAAAGTTACGAGGAAATCCTCGCCGGACGCGGCTTCGGCATCGAAGAAGCCCGCCGTAGCGTCGAAATCGTATTCGACATCCGAAACACCAAGCCCATCGGACTGCGCGGCGACTACCACCCCATGGCAAAGCTGCCTCTCTGTGGGCATCCTTTTGGATGGAAATAAATAAAAATCAAAGAAATATGAACATCGCAGTAGCAGGCACAGGCTATGTCGGCCTGAGCATCGCCACGCTGTTGGCTCAACATCACCATGTCACGGCGGTCGATGTCGTCAAAGAAAAGGTGGATCTTATTAATAATAAGAAATCACCGATTCAAGACGAGTACATTGAAAAGTATTTGGTTGAAAAGGAACTTGACCTTACAGCCACTTTAGACGGTGCCAAGGCTTATAAAGACGCGGAGTTTGTCGTCATTGCTACTCCAACAAACTACGACCCGCAGAAAAATTTCTTTGACACCTCGCACGTGGAGGAAGTCATAGATTTGGTTTTAAGCGTCAATCCCGACGCGGTTATGGTCATCAAAAGCACCATTCCAGTGGGTTACACGCGCAACCTTTACATGAGATACGCCGCCAAAAGCGTGAAACGGTTCAACTTGCTGTTTTCTCCTGAGTTTTTGCGCGAGAGCAAGGCCTTATACGACAATCTTTATCCGAGTCGAATCATCGTGGGGTATCCGAAACCCATTGTTGGGTATGACAAGGAAAACAAGGTCATTATGTCAATGGTGCGCCTCGACATTGAGGAAAAAGCCCGCCAATTTGCGGTAATGTTGCAGCAAGGCGCAATAAAACAAGACATCCCGACCCTCTTCATGGGCATGAAGGAAGCTGAGGCCGTGAAACTCTTTGCCAACACCTATCTGGCATTGAGGGTGAGTTTTTTCAACGAACTGGATACTTATGCCGAAGTTAAAAGTCTTGACACCCAGTCGATTATCGAAGGCATCTGCCTCGACCCGCGCATCGGAAGCCACTACAACAACCCGAGTTTCGGCTACGGCGGCTATTGTTTGCCGAAAGACACCAAGCAACTGCTTGCCAACTACGAGGACGTGCCAGAAGACCTCATCCGCGCCATCGTGGAAAGCAACCGCACACGCAAGGATTTCATCGCCGACCAAGTGCTGAAAAAAGCCGGCTATTACGACTACTTCGACCAAGGCCAGTACAACGCCGCGCAGGAGCGCCGTTGTGTCATCGGGGTGTATCGCTTGACGATGAAGTCGAACAGCGACAACTTCCGCCAGTCGAGCATTCAAGGCGTGATGAAGCGCGTCAAGGCCAAGGGCGCAGAGGTCGTCATCTATGAGCCGACCTTGCCTGACGGAACGACGTTCTTCGGCTCGTTGGTAGTCAACGACTTGGCGAAGTTCAAGGCCATGAGCCAAGCCATCATCGCCAACCGTTACGACAGCGTCCTCGACGATGTTATGGACAAGGTTTATACTAGGGATATTTTTAAGCGGGATTGATTTCACAAAACACCCAAAACTTACAAACACCTAAAGCTTTTTCTGTTTGGGAAGAGCGGCGCGCAACCGCATCGCCGCTGGAAAGCGAGCCGGTTGGCCGCTTTCCCTAATCACAAAAGGAAGTTTTGAGGTGTTTTGTAGGTTTTGTGACAAACAAAAAATCATGTTCAACAAGACCGACCCTTCCATTTTCGACAGCGATTGGAATTTCGAGAAGACCGAACACGCCGTTTTGGGCCTCTGCAAAATCCTCGACCGATACGCCCACAAACTGACTTTGGAAGACCTCCAAAACGACCCGCGCTGCTCAAAAATCCCCAATCTGAGCCTGCAAGTGGTGCAACAGGTCATCGACGATACGGAAGCCAAGCTCTGGCGTGGCGCCAAGCCCATCGAAAACGAGGTCATCTACCATACTGGTCCGCACCACGACGACATCATGCTGGGTATCATGCCCTTCATCAACAGGCAGTTGCGCAGCCCCTCGAACCAAGTGCATTTTGCCATTATGACTTCGGGCTACCACTCGGTCACCGATGAATTCCTGATAGGTGCTTTGGAAGACACCTTGGACTACTTGCGCCAAGGCCGCATCCAGATGGTGCATTATCCCGATTTCTTTGAGAAAGGCTATCGCTTCAAGCAAGAGAAGGACATTCACCATTATTTGGACAACGTGGCCCGCAAGAACCCCGACGAAATGCGGCGCGGCTTCTGCCATCGCATCTTGCGCGACACCGTCGGGTTGTGGCAGTTGAAGAGTATTGACGATATTCAAACACGGCTCACCAAAGAGATAGAATCTTTGCGAAACGGCCAGCCCAACAGTCCAGAAATCCAGAAGCTGAAGGGCGAGATACGGGAGTTTGAGGAAGAGTTGGTTTGGGCTTATGCTGGCACTTCGTTGAGCCATGTGCACCACCTGCGTTTGGGATTCTACGGTCAAAGCGAGGATTTTCCCAATCGTGAGCGCGACGTCGAACCCATCCTCAACCAACTGCGCGAGCTGAAGCCCACCGTCATCACCGTGGCTATCGACCACGCAGGCTTAGGTCCCAACACGCACTACAAAGTCATGCAGTCCATCGCCGAGGCCGTCAGGCTTTGGAGCGAGGAGAGCAACCTCATGGACTTGAAGATTTTCGGCTACCGCAACGTGTGGTCCACGTTCCATCCCGCCGAGGCCAACGTTTATGTGCCCGTGTCGCTCAACGCCTTCGCCGTGTTCGAGAAAGCCTTCAAGGACAGCTACTTGACGCAAGTCAAGGCAGAGTTTCCCAACCCCGACTTCGACGGGCCGTTCAGCGACCTCGCCGAGAGCATCTGGGTGAAGCAACTCAAAGACATACAACTCATTTTGGGCAAGAATTATTTCTACGAGCACAAGCACCCCCTCATCCGCGCCACGCACGGGCTGCTGTTCTTGAAGCAGATGACGGCAGCGGAGTTTGTGGATTTGGCGGATGGGATGAGGAAAGGTTTGTCCTAAACCACACCTATAACGACACTCTCTCACCCCTAACCCCTCATAGCGGGCGTTAGACCCGCTATCTCTAATTCCAAGCGACACAATATAATGCCTCTACAAGGAATCGTTTACATTCTCACTAATAAAAACAACTCTACACTTTACACAGGAGTAACCAGAAACCTTAGACGGAGACTTGCCGAGCATAAGCTTCATATTAATAAAGGTTTCTCTGACCGGTACAATACAGAGAAATTGGTTTATTATGAAGTCTATGACTTACTTATGGATGGTATTCATAGAGAAAAGCAACTGAAAAAATGGCGCAGGGAATGGAAGGAAAAGTTGATAAGCGACTTCAATCCTACATGGGAAGACTTGGCGGATTCGATAGGCCTGGATGAAGAATATATGCAGTCTGTAAAAGAGGCATATGAAAATGGATATTATGACACGGAGATTCCTTAAGCGTGAGAGATCGCGGGTCTTCGCCCGCGATGAGGATTCCCGCTTTGGGTTTCTCTCATAGTATTGTTTTTGGGTATTTTTTCCTACCCCTACCCCTAAAAGATTTCCTACCCCCTAACCCTTCATAGCGGGCGTTAGACCCGCTATCTCCTGAACGAAACGATAAATACCATGGAAGTGCTTTCCGTTGATTTCGAATGTACAATCAGAATAATTCGATTTCTATGGCGACTTGGGTTGTTCTTCAACCACTATGGTCTTGATATCATTACTTCGGCTTTAGGATTAGCCTATATTCTATTGGAATATAAGGCACACGTCTCTATGTGGGTCGTGGGCTTCTTCATGCAAAGCCTCGGCATCGTATTGTACTATCAGAAAGGACTTTACGCCGACTGCGGCATGGAGTTCTACTACTTGGCTATGACCGTTTACGGCTTCGTCGCATGGATGCGCCACAAGCAAAAAACCGCCGACCTGCCCATCCGCCACATGCCCAAAAACACGGCTCTTGTGTGGATTGGAATTGGCTTGGCGGCATGGTTGGCCATCTATCTCATTTTGTCGAACTTCACCAACTCAACTGTCCCCGTCGCCGATGCCTTCACCACGGCCTTCAGCATCGTGGGCATCTGGGCTTTGGCACGTAAATATTTGGAACAGTGGTTCGTGTGGATTGTCGTCGATGTCGTCACCAGCGTGCTTTATTTTCACAAGGACATCCCCTTCAAGGCCTCTTTATATGCGCTGTATGTGGTCATCGCCGTGTTCGGTTACTTCAGGTGGCGGCGGATGATGGAAGGAATGGATGGCAGTAAAAGAGTGTTGTAACAAATTGTAAATCATATCTATACCTGTTTCATGGGCTAAAAAGCAAAATTTGGGAAAAATTTTGTGAGTGCAATGTTTTTTTCCTTATTATTGCAGTCTGAAAAACTAGGTCTTAAACCTTCTAACAAAAGTGTTTGTAGAAAATCGTAAATGATTCATACACACGTTTTTGTCATCGCAACAATGTGAGTGACGGGGCGGAGCTGTAGAAACCATAAACAAGTCGTCGCCCATGTTTTGACTATTAACAGATTTATGCCTTTTCCTTAAGATGTACTTTACAACAGACAACTTAATATTTTTAATATCTTAAAAAAATCACAAAATGATCAACGTTGGAATTATCGGATGCGGCTTCGTTGGCGGAGCCTTGAAAGATTGGTTGGAAAACAACAACCCAGAATGCAAACTTTTCATCAGCGATCCAGCCAAGGGTTACAATGACGACCTGAGCAATATCGACATTGCTTTTCTCCAGATTCATGTACCCACCGAGGAGGACGGCACACAAGATCTGCGCCTGATGACGGAACTCATCAAGAAACTGCCGGATGTGCCCGTGTTTGTCCGCACCACCATTCTTCCTGGCACCAGCGACCGCCTCTCAAAGGAAACTGGCCATCAGGTCTGCTACATGCCTGAGTTCCTCACCGAGCGCACCCATATCGAGGACTTCAAGAAGCAGACCATGGTGTTCACTGGTGCGCACGATTTGCTCACCAAGATTTTCGTCGGCAAGAAGTTCACCGTCATGACCCCGTTGGAGGCCGAGCTGACCAAATACATGCACAACGTGTTCGGTGCCTACAAGGTCACCTACTTCAACGCCTGCCGCGAATACTGCGAGCAGATGGGTGGCGACTGGCGCAAGGTGCACACTGGCATTCTGCTTTCGGGCTATATCAATGATACACATACTTATGTTCCTGGTCCCGATGGCAAGTTCGGTTACGGTGGCAAATGCTTCCCCAAAGATGTCAATGCTTTCGCAAAGATGACAGAGGGCACATCGCTTGGAACACTTTTGGAGCATTTGCATGAGCTTAATGTGCATTTCAGGGGGGTGGAGGAGCATATTTAAATTTCCTTAAGTTCAACATAAAAGCGCACATGGTGCGATGAAGGTTTTTCCGTTCCACGGCTTCCGAATTGTCAGTGTGGAACGGAAAAACCTGACCCCGAGCATCCTGACCTGATAGGGCACAGGGATGAATAGCAATACAAAAAAAGGAAAAGGGAGACCAGAGTCTCCCCGAGATTAACTGATTTTGCATTGTTATGTACAAACAATTAATCTCGGAGCAAAGATACACAATTGAAGTGTTGCTCAAGCAGAACTGGAAGAAAAAAGACATTGCAGAGGCGATAGGCGCGTCCGTGTCGACCGTCTATCGCGAGATTGGCCGCACCAGCGGCAAACATGGGTTGTACACGCACGACTGGCCAAACGCTCTATGAGAGCAACGAATTGCAGCCAAACGACCAAGACCGTCACAGTCGAGTTCTGATGAAGATTTCAGGTGAGAAGAGAATTACGGCAATTAACAATAAAACGACATTCATAATAATATAAAGAATAACACATGGCCTCTCGGTCTTTACGCGCAGCCGGTGGTCGCTTATGAAGGATAAAAGATGTATTAACTTCAAGACAAAAAAAGATGTATGAGCTTCAAAAGGAGGACATTCTACTTTGATGGTGATGCTTTGCTGATGTGGTGGGGGCAGCTCCTTTTACAGACTCTAATTCTGAACATTTGAAATTAACATGAAGAATAAACAAAAAAAAGGCGATCAAATTATTTCAATAGCTGTGATGATACAGCCAATGTTAGTTATCATTCAGATAATAATGATAGCTGTATTTCATATGAGCGCAGATGAGACCACACGCTATCGTGTTGTTTTAACTGCTGTTCCCATGGTTGCAGCCATGGCAGTGGCTATTACAAGAAATCCAACAAGATTCTTGTTCATTTACATGATATTTATTTTTTTGTTAAGCTTTACGATTTTACTTTTCCCTGAAAATATACCTTATGTGCAAAGTCAAGGATTGCGTTTCCTTTTACCTGTTGTCATACCAAGTTTTATATGTTTGTCCGTTGTTCGTGACTATTATATTGTTGAAAAAACAATATATGTGATTTCTTGGATTGTGTTATTTTTGATTGTTGTATATGTTATAGGTTTCTTTCAAGGTGTTGTCTATGTAGAATACAATATGCCAATTTCTTTTGCTTGTGTACTTCCCTTTGTTTCGTTTTATTCCCATAGGCGAAATTATGATATGTTAATATCTCTTTTTATTTTTATTGTTGTTTTGGCAATTGGGTCAAGGGGTGCAGCGCTGTGTATGGGTTTGAGTGTGATACTGGATTTGTTTCAATATAAAAGCAAGTGGCGTTTCTGGCTTTTGATTTTTGTTCCTGTTTTTTTCTATATGCTTCCGCTGATTTCTTCGTGGCTTGCATCAATCGGAATCGTATCACGTACATTGACCATGTATTTGCAGAGCAATTACTATGATTCTGGTCGATCTTCCATTAGAAATCATTTTATTAATCAGTTAATGGATCATCCATTCACAGGTATCGGATTTTTTGGAGACCGTTTGTGGGGTGATGTCGCGTATTGCCATAATTTGATTCTGGAAATCTTTCTTGACTTCGGTGTTTTAGTTGGCTGTGCGATTGTTATGGTTGGATTAGTTAAATTGATTATTCTTTATAGAAAATCAAGTAATGAAAATCGAAATAGGATTCTTCTGTATTTTTGTGCGTTGGTGATGCCGCTTATGACATCAAATTCATATCTAATAGATAGTGGATTTGCAGTTTTTGTTGGATTGTGTTATTTGTTTAGTAAAAAAAGCAGTGTTCAAAGTATAAGAGAGAATGTCAGCGACGTTAAAAGACCGTGCAATTGACTCTATGATATGGGTGACAATTGACAAAACAGGGGGATATAGCCTTCTTTTTATTTCAAATTTGGTACTTGCAAGGCTTTTAATGCCCGAAGATTTTGGGTGCATAGCCATGCTTCATGTTTTTATCGCAATAGCCGATATTATTGTACATGGTGGCTTCGGTACCGCCTTGATTCAAAAAAAGAATCCAACGCATATTGATTATGCTTCAGTTTTTTTTATTAATCTATTAGTTTCAATTTTTTTATATGGATTACTATTTGTTTTAGCCCCAGCTATTTCACGGTTTTATGCAATGCCATTGCTGACAAAGGTGCTAAGGGTGCAAGCAATAGTCCTAATTGTAAATTCTTTTACAGTTGTTCAGTTAAGTATCCTTAAGAAGAATCTCAAATTTAAGGCATTAGCTGTACGAAATCTTTCATCAAGTTTTATAGGACTGATTACAGGTATATTATGTGCCTTTTCTGGACTGGGTGTCTGGAGTTTGGTAATAAATACTTTGGTGACTCAAGTATGTGGCGTGTTGTTATTGTGGAAGGTTTCTAATTGGCGTCCTATATGGGTATTTAGTTTTACGTCAATAAAAGAATTATTTGGATTTGGGGGGTTTATGATGTTTTCGTCAATAATTGGTTCGATATATAACGAATTACAAAGTTTGCTTGTTGGAAAATTCTATACCGCAGCTGATTTGGGTTATGTGAATCAGGCTAAAAAATTGGAAGGTATTCCTTCTGGAGTCTTGTCAAGTGTGGTGACACAAGTTTCTTTCCCAATATTTTCTAAGTTACAGGACGACAAAACTGTTTTGAAATGTGGACTGAAAAAGAATATCAAATCAATTCAGTATATAAACTTGCCAATGATGTTGCTGATGATGGTGATTGCCAAGCCTTTAGTAGAATTGTTGTATGGCGAGAGGTGGATGGAGTGTGTTCCATATTTCCAAATCCTATGTGTATCTCGGTTACTTGGGGTAATAGTTCCGTTAAACATGAGTATAATAAGCGCTAAAGGAAAAGGTAAACTATATTTTGTAACTCAATTGATAAAGTGCGGGTTCTCCATCTTGATAATTGTATTAAGTGTTCGTCACGGAATATATGCGCTGATGATGGCTTTAACATTGATACCCTTTTTTGAATTTATTGTCTGTTCTACGGTAAATCAAAAGTTGCTCCACTATGGACCGTTCCAACAACTTCGGGATATTTTCCCCACATTCAGCATAGCATTACTATTAGCTTTGTTGTCATTTGGTCTTAAGTTCGTTATCTCTTGGCATCCATATATTGTAATGGTGATACAGTCAATTGTTTTTATTACTTTGTATGTCGCAATTACAAAAATGTTAAAATTTGAAGGCTTCGATGTCTACTATGAAGTGCTTAAAAGAAAGTTAAAAAGATAATAGGAATTAGCAAATATGGGAGTGTGAATATTGTTTTTTGTTTTTACAATTAGTAATCTACTTGCGAAACTCCAATATAATAACTTTTATACAATTATAATCATGCATGTCCTTCATATTTGCAATGATTTTTTTAGTAGCAAGGTTCATACTAATCTTTATCGAGAATTGGATAACTTGGATGTCGAACAGACCGTTTATGCCACATGTACGGTCGCGGATCTGTTTGGCAATAATGAATTTAAATCGAAAAACACCAATTTTATTCATGGCCTTTTGCTAAAAAAAAGACATAAGTATTTTTATCACTATAAGGTTTTAGTAGTCTTTTTTGACTTGTGTCGTAAAGTGGGGTTGAAGAAAATCGACATTATTTATGCCACTACTCTTTTTTCAGATGGCGCAGTGGCTCATCTCATTCATTGTATATACAGAAAGCCATATATTGTAGCAGTTCGGGGAACCGATGTTAATACTTATCTCGCCAAACTTAAACATACTTGGCTCTTTGGCCGTAGAGTGTTGCTTGGAGCAGAGCAAATTGTTTTTATTACGCCTTCGATGCTGCAGAATTTCGTTTCGCATCCATTAATCAAACGTTTTCTGCCAAAAATAGAACACAAGTTTGTTATTCAACCTAACGGTATCGACAATTATTGGATTGACAACTTGAAAAATTGATTCATACTTTTCAATCCGTATAATAGTAGCACTAAAACTCTACCTAATTTATGACAAAAGGAGTAATATTTGTTGGAGAATTCAACAATAACAAAAATGCTTTACGTTTGGCTAAGGCTGTCATCAATCTGAGTTTGGAAATACCCGACATCAGCCTGCACCTCGTGGGGTGTGGCGGAGAGCAGGAGGATAGATTAAAGCAACTCTCAAAAGAACATCCAAACAATATTGTTTTTCATGGGGCTATTACCGATAAAACCCAATTGCGGGAACTCTATTGTCAATGTTCTGTTTTCGCCATGCCAAGTTTCAGTGAGACATTTGGATTGGTATATCTTGAGGCTCTTTCTCAGAACCTTGCCGTAATTTACACTAAAGGGCAGGCTATAGACGGTATGTTTCCTCCTACGGCAGGCGAGGCTGTTGTTCCTGGCAGCATAGAGTCCATAAAGGATGCATTGCGGAAAATACTCACACATCGGGAGGATTATTCGAATCAAGGTGTTGATTTTGGACAGTTTAGATGGAAAGGAATTGCCATGAGATATTTAGAACTTTTCCACAAAGATATAAATAAGCATTAATGATATGAAAACCGTTATTCTGTCCTTTGACGACTCAAGAGGCGATTTTTATTCCAACGTATTCCCGCTGTTAAAGAAATATGAGATTTCGGCTACGTTGAACGTGATTTCGGATTTTGTGGAGAATCCTTCAAATTATTCGTTTCCAAGTGGTGGTGATTTATCGATGAGTGTGAATCAGGTGAAGGAATGCGCTGATTCAGGACTGGTAGAGATTGCTTGTCATGGTCACACTCATAAGAATACAAAAAAGGATGTCATTGCCAATATTGAAGCTTTAAAACGCTGGGGAATTGACACGACTGGAATAGGATTCGCATCCCCTACCAGTTATTTAACTATAAAAAACAAGAATGAAAATGGTGTATGGGATCTTATAAAAGATAATACAATTAGTTATATCAGATCGGGAATTCAAATACGGAGAGAAGGATATGTTTATATGTTCTTTAGTCTTATTGACAGATATTTGCACAGCAAGATTCTTTTCAAAATATTGAATGACAGAACTGTGATTCATAAACCTGAGGAGTTCTTGTTATCCACTGCGGTTTTCTCTTATACAAAACCAAGACAAATTAAGCATTTGATAGATTGTTCTAAAGACAACTCTGCTGTTATACTTATGTTTCATAGTGTGATGAAGAAAGGTCAATCTGGATATGGTTTAGACCGTTTCTATTACGATTATGATTTGTTTAAAGAGTTGCTGTGCTGGCTTAAAAATCATGATAATATATGTGTAAGTACAACCCAACAATATATCAAAGATAATATCAACAATAAATAATATGGAAAATCAAAGTATTATAGTAAGACGGCTGACGAATGATGATTTAAACGACATCGCATCGTTACTCAAGGAGTTCTATCCTGAATGGTCTATGGATTATTGTCGTTCGTGGTGGGATAACAAATACAATAAAAACCCATACGGCGAACCTATGAATTATGGTGCCTATATAGACGGGATTCTTGTTGGTGTTGAGTGTTGCATGCCGATAGAATATGTCAACGGCGATAAAAGTGTGATCATGCTCATATCATGCGACAGCAAGGTTAGAAAAGCATATCGTGGCAAAGGAATATGGAGCAAGGTGGTTAGGTATTGTATGGAGAATGTTTTTACCACCTCGGACTATCCTCTCATTTTGGGTTTTCCAAACTACCGGAATTCATATCCCGGATACCAAAAGATGAAATGGCAGACCATAGACCAGATGCATAATTATGTGATGGTGAACAGTGCTGAAAAGTTCTCAAAGGCTTTCGGTGGTAAAAAAACAATAAAACGATTAATAGGCCGGATGCTCGTGTTGCAACGCACATTGATCTCTCTGACAAACACATCGTCATTCGAAATCGCCCCATGTAGTAATAGTGAATTGCTGTGGGATGATACGGACGAGCGTATTCATTTGGCACATGGTGACGCAATGCTCGACTGGAAGCGATTGTATAAAGATATAAAGACAGTATCCATCAAATGTAATGGAAGGCAAGTGGCCAGTTGCATCTATAGCTTTGGTGAATTTGAAGACGAACTAATCTGCAAGATAGAAAAATTCGTAACGGATGGTAGTAGTTTAAAGAGAAAAAGGCAGGCCTTTTCGGCAATGCTAAAGTATTTGAAAAAGAATGTGCCAGAGGCAGCTTTTGTTCGGATTTGGACAATGAAAAATACCGAGGTTGAACAATTGTGTAAAGAATGTTTGATGATGAAATCTTCACATCCCAACCCTTTCATTATCAAACAGCGAAGTAATGAGTACGATAATTCAAAGTGGAATTTATCATTTTTGGATCTTGATTAAATCAATACAATTATGAAACTATTATACATTGCCCAGTATTTCAGCTTACCAGAAGATTCAAGCGGCACCCGTGCTTACGATTTGGCATCTTCTTTTGTAAAGAAAGGGGTGGATGTTACCGTCATTACTAGCTATGGAGGAAAACAAGATGAACCCCAATGGAAGTTTTTTGAGCGTGACGGCATTAAAATACACAGGATGAATTGCCCATACAGCAATTATATGGGTTTTATGGAACGAATGAAGACTTTCGTCAGGTTTATGAGGGGTGCGTCAAAGAAAGCACAGACAATAGATTGCGATATTGTGCTGGCCACCTCTACACCCCTTTCCATTGGCTACCCCGCTCTGGTGATGCATCGAAAAAAACACAAACCATACGTATTCGAGGTTCGTGATGTTTGGCCAGGTGTGCCTATTGCCATGGGCTATTTCAAAAACAAACTCGCCCAAAAAGTGTTGTATGGCTTTGAAAAGCGTATCTATAAGAAAGCTTCTGCCATTGTGCCGCTCTCAACGGGCATGGACGAGAATATCAAACGCCGTTACCCGAACAATAAGTCCGTGGTAATACCCAATATCAGCGAAATAAATCGATTTGCTGACACAACAAAGACCGTGGATATTACTGCTCCAGAAGGGAAGAAGGTGATGTTGTATGCCGGCACTTTCGGTAATGTGAATGGCTTGGGTTACATTATTGAGATGGCAGGCCATACGCTGAAATACGATCCGAATATTTGGTATTATCTGGTCGGAGGAGGAAAGGAGAAAGCAGAAATCATCAAACACGCTGAGGCATTAGGTGTGTTGAACAAAAACGTCTTCGTGTTTGACCCAGTGAAGAAAACGGATTTACCATATTTGTACTCCATAGTTACCGTGGGTAGTTCTTTTGTGATTGATTTGCCTGCGTTGTGGGACAATTCTGCAAACAAGTTCTTCGACACTTTGGCGGCACATCGTCCAATGGTGATTAACCACGAGGGATGGCAGGCTGATACCATCCGCAAATATAATTGCGGATATGTGTTGCCTCCCTCGGTGAGCGACGATGCGGCTAAGTTTTTTGTGGATTATATGAACAAAGATGCTCTATTGAAAGTGCAAAGCGAAAATGCCTTCAAGATAGCAAAAGAGCAATTCTCGTTGGAGGTTGCCGTTGATAAATATATCGGAATTTTCAACAAAATTGTTGATCATAAAAAATAAGAAAATTCGATGTACAAGAAAAACTTTAAGCGAGTGTTAGATATGCTGATTTCAAGCATGGCACTGCTTTTAATCGGTTGGTTTATCCTTTTTGTTGCCCTATTCTTGCACGTTGTCAACAAAGGAGCTGGAGCGTTCTTTACACAAGACCGACCTGGTAAAGATGGAAAGATTTTCAAGGTCATCAAGTTCAAGACAATGACAGACGAGCGGGATGAGAATGGTAAACTATTGCCGGATAAACAACGCCTGACCAAAGTGGGCAAGGTGGTGCGTAGTCTGTCAATAGATGAACTACCTCAATTGATTAACGTCTTCAAAGGGGACATGTCACTTATCGGTCCCCGTCCTTTATTGCCGCAGTATTTGCCACTATATACCCCAGAGCAGGCTCGTCGTCATGAAGTACGACCAGGTATTACAGGTTGGGCACAAGTGCATGGTCGCAACCTATGTAAATTAAGCGACAAATTCAATTATGATGTTTGGTACGTTGAACATTGCTCTTTGTGGACAGACATCCGTATCATTTGGATGACGGTGATGAATGTTTTGAAGCGTTCTAATATTGGAGAGGGTTCTGGAAACATGAAAGAAGTGGATGATCTCGGTTTCTCTGAACGTATTAGAGCTATGAGACAGGCACAAGGAATAGATAATGAAAACTTATAGCACAAGTAATATATGGAAGAATTAATAGGTAAGAAATTATTGGTGTTGGGTGGTGCAGCGATGACAAAAGACATCGTTAATATGGCTCATTCCATGGGCGCATACGTCATCGTTACCGATTATTATGATATTCACCGTTCGCCAGCCAAACTCATTGCTGACGAGTATTGGGATATTTCGATAAATGACTATGACAAATTGAGCGAATTGATAAAAGAAAAACATATCGACGGCGTGTATACCTCGTTTACTGATTCGTATCTTTTGCCCTATCAGCATCTTTGTGAAATCAATGGATTTCCTTTTTATGCTAGCCGAGAGGCTTTTGAGAAGGGGTTTGATAAAGCCAAGTTCAAGAAGATGTGTGCTGAATATGGAGTGCCTACTGTGCCACAGTGGGATGTTGAAACATTTGATCCCAGCACGCTTTCAAAAAAGAACGCCATCATTCTGAAGCCAGTTGACAATAGCGGTGCTCGCGGAATTACCTATTGCGATAATGCCGCTGACTATCCAAAGGCTTTGGAGAATGCACTCAACTATTCGCCATCAAAGCATGTGATTATTGAGAAATTCATTCGAAACGGAGGGACGAGCATGAGCGTCAGATATGTAGCTGTTGATGGCGAATTGTACCTTCAGGCTGTTGGCGACCGTTATGTGCTTGACGACACCGATGGGAAAGCTTTGATAACGGCTGCGGCCTTCTATCCTTCGAAGTATACCCAATACTATATTGACACACTTGACGAGAAAGTAAAGCGGATGTTCAAGGGAGTAGGTGTCCGCAATGGAGTCTTGTTTATGGAATCATTCTTCACCGACGAGGGGGTCTATTTTTATGAAATGGGACTCCGTTTAAGTGGAGGGCAGACCTATAACATGACTGAAATTGCTACAGGTGCTAATGAATTGCGTATGATGATACGATATGCCTTGACAGGCAGTATGTGCAGCGAAGAAGAACGAAAGCGTATCGACCCATGGTTGAATGGTTATGCAATGGGGTCGGTCACAGTGCCTCTTCGTGCAGGAACAATTGCCAAAGTTAGCGGATTGGACGAAATAAAGGCATTACCTCAGGTGTATGCTGTTTCACAGTTACATCAAGTAGGTGATTTGATTTTACCAGAAAATCAGGGTACGTTGTTATCATTGTTGAGCCGTATTAGCATTGTGGCCAAAGATAAAAACATCCTTAATGAAACAATAGAAGAAATACTCCGTAAAGTGTCGGTAATCGACACCGAAGGGAATGAAATGTTCATATCTGATAAAGTTCGCGAGATTCACTCCGATTATTTGAATGCATAATGAGAAATCGTCTTTTTGTAGCGACTACCTTGGCCAATGACCCTCACACTGAAGGCCTGCACAATGCCAGTAAGATAGCGGCATTGGGCGGGGTGGAAAGTTATATACTCCCCCCTTCGTTGGACTACACCGACTTCTATAATGCCATCGACAAATACAAGCCTCATTTCATCGGGTTAAGCTATCGGCAAAATGAAGAGGTGGCCATCCGAGAGTTGTTTAAGATTGTCAGCTATTTCGTCACTACTGGCCTAATTAAGGAAACTGATGATGTGAAGATACAGTTCGCTGGTCTGCCCAAGACTATACAGATTTTGAAAGACAAAATTAGCGAGTTGCCCCTGCCAGTTATTCTCTGTCAAGCTTCGCCCAATGTTCTGGAGCGTGTAACGGAAACTGTCGATTATTTCGAAATCAAACATGACCGTGAAGCCATCATCCAAAAGGTATACGAGGAACTAGTGCCGAAAGGCATTGAAATCTTCAACCAACTGGCCGATGAAGCCGTGCGTGGCGATGACTATAAGAACGAGCCACCATTGCCTATACCATCAGTAAAAGCCTGTAATGACTATATCACCCGTATCCGCGAATCGGAATTGCCAGTACTTAGAAGCCATTTTGGCATTCCTGACAAGACCATCAAACCAACCGTTGAGGGAATTAAGCAACTGGCCGAAGCTCGTGTGTTAGATGAGGTGTCGTTAGGTTCCAGCGATCTTTCGCAACGCTATTACGGGCATCCTGAAATGTTCGAGCAATTAAAGAACGATGGCGGTGTGCCCTACAAAGATTTTGCCGATTTGGTGGCATTATATCAAGCTTCGCGTTACGGCAATTTCCCAGGCGTAAAGCCCTATTGCCATGTTACCGACTTGGTGGGGTTTGTGCATCAGTGTCTTGATGCCGGTATGCTGAAAGGTGTGCATCAAGCCGTGCCGTTGTTCTGGTTCAACGAGTTGGATGGCCGCGGTCCGGCTTTGGTGCGTCCCAACATCAAGGAACACTTTGCTTGCGTTCGAGAGTTGGCTAAATATGGGATTCCCGTAGAGATGAACGATCCTAACCAATGGTCTTCACGCTGGGCGCATGATACGATAATCGTCACCAGTTATGCATTGATTAGTGCCGTGATGACTATGTGTGGTGTGGAAAATATGGTACTTCAGATGCAGTTCAACAAACCGAAAGAGACGGGCGATTATGCCGATTTGGCTAAGATGTCGGCAGGTATGGAGATGGCTCGCCGTATTTCTCTTGGTCGCCGCAATCCTGCACCGATTTTCCGTGAGACACGAACAGGTATTGAATCACTGAGTGCCGATATGAACCTTGCCAAGTGGCAGTTGGCACGCAGCACTTTCTTGCAGATGTGCATGGATCCGCATATCATCCACATCGTGAGCTATTGCGAGGCCAACTATGCCGCTCGTCCAGCAGACATTATCGACAGTTCACGCTTGATTCGCCGTGCGGTGAAGATATTCCGCCAGCACAAGGCCGACATTATAAAAGAAGTGAATGTTCCGATTGTTACCGAGCGACGTGACTATCTGATTAAGGAAAGCACTTGGCTGATTAACGAGATTGCCAAGCTGAACCCGAAATATCAGATATGCCCATTGGAGGCCATTGCCCAGTATGTAGGTGATGAGGATGTGATTGCCTCTTCAATCGAAAAGAAATACATGTCGGCTCCCGGCATTATCAATGCCAAATACAGAGGCGATTTCATTACCAAGCCGCTTAAGTATGGCATGATAAACGCAGTGGATGACTATAATAATCCAAGAATAATAACAGAACAAGAACGATTAAAACAATATACAAAATGAACGGAATAGGCAGAATTATCAAAGAAGCCAAAAATAACTGGCAGGCAATGAGTTTGTTACCCCCACCTTATAACAAACATAAACTTAAATATTGGTTTGACAGCATCCATTGTGTAAGGAAGTTCGGCGCTTTGAGTGACGACTACATCTCATTGGCATTCTATGCAAAGAATGACGAAGAACGAGCCAAGTATGTAACCCAGGGTAATAAACGCCTGTTCATGAAAAACTTCTACGATGATGAGGCTCGTGAGGTGTTGGCTAAGAAAAATTTGTTCAGCAAGCGATTCTCAAAATATGTTACCCGTGCTTGGCTCTATACCGAGGATGCCACGCCCGAACAGATACGTGAGTTTATCGAGAAGCAAGGGCGAGTTATCATCAAACCCATTTCTTCAACATGGGGTATTGGCGTTGGAGTGAAAACCAAAGACGATATTGATGCTATCATAGCAGACGTTAAGAAAGGCAACCACTATATGGTTGAGGAGATTATCGTGAATCATCCTGATGTGGCTCGTGTCAATCCTGATTCAGTCAACACGTTGCGTGTTGAGACCTGTCTTGACCATGATGGAGGTTTCCATCTGCTTAACGTCCTGTTTATGGTTGGTAGTACCAAGACCATTGTTAGTAATTGTCATAGTGGCGGCATGATGTGCCATGTGGATGTAAAGACTGGTTGTATTGACAATGCCGGTTACAATCCTAAGGGCATTTGGTATGAAGTTCACCCCGCTAGTGGAATTAAACTTCGTGGATATAAACTGCCGTATATTGACCAGTTGGAAGACTATATCAAAGGTGTTTGTCAAGTGATGCCTAATGCCCGATATGTGGGATGGGATGTTGTTATCACGCCCAATGGTTTTGAGTTGATTGAAGGCAATTTCTGTCCAGGCCAATGCACACAGGTTTGCGACGGAGTGCCAAAATATGATATGTTAAAGTCGTATTTGTAAAGTCGAGAAAAAGATGGAATATGTAACCTTGCGAAACGGCGTTAAACTGCCCATGATAGGCTTTGGTACCTATCCATTGAAAGGAGAGGAACTGAAAGCCACATTGCAAAAGGCATATAATAGCGGCTATTCCTTGTTTGATTCGGCCTTTCTTTACCAAAACGAACAGGATATCGGAGAATGTATTGTCGGCGGTGTATTGGATAGGGGAAAAGTGGTGTTGACTTCCAAAATGCAAGGAGTTCAATACATAGGACATCGAAAATATTTTTATCTTGACGGAGCTTCCGTGTCAAAGATTTATCGAAGAGCTTGCCAAAAGTTTCATACCGACTATCTTGATATATTTTTACTCCATTCTCCATTTAAGGGATGCGCAAAAGCTTATAAAGAGTTGATTCAACTTTATAAGCAGAATAAAGTAAAAGTCATAGGTGTTTCAAATTTCGATGAGCAGGAGTTAGATGCTTTATATCGTGAGTGTGGTGAATACCCGATGATTAATCAGATAGAATTGCATCCCTACAATACGATGAAAGGCATTGTTGCGTATTGCAAGGAGCATGAGATTCAGGTGGAGGCATATTCACCCTTTGGTCGGGGAAATCTTGTTGGTGAAATACTCAACAATTCCAAACTTCAAGAGATTGCCTTATTCCATGGGAAGACTGTCGGGCAAGTGGTATTACGCTGGATTGTTCAGCAGGGAATCATCACCATTCCTCGTTCCACCAATGAGGAGCGCATGAAGCAAAACCTTGAAGTGTTTGATTTTTCACTGACCGATGAAGAAATGCAGTATATTGATTCATTAAACCAAAACAAAGGCTTTGGTGCCCACTTCCAAAACAAATAAATATGAAGATTACTTTTACAGGCGATATACTCATCTATGAAAGTCAAGATGAAGGTTGCCTTGGCAAGGATGGGAAACATGATTATCGCCCCATATTTGAGCAGGTGAAGCCATTGCTTGATCAGTCAGATTATGTAGTTGGCAGTTTTGAGACAATAGTTGCCGGTGAAAAGGCTGGATATACCCATGCAGCTACTAGTTTTAATACTCCAGATGAAATACTCAATGCACTGAAATGGACTGGTGTTGACTTATTGACAACGGCAAACAACCATTGCTTTGACAGGGGGGAAGAAGGGTTGAGGCGGACAATGACCAAAATCAAAGAAAATGGACTTAATTTCACTGGAACTCGTTTTAGTGCGGACGAAAAGCCGTATTATGTTAAAGATTTTGGAGGAACAAAGGTTGCGTTTATTGCATACACGTATGGTACCAATTCGATATCCAATGGATTCATAATACCCAATGGCAAAGAGTACCTTGTTAATCTGACTCGTCCGCAAGATAGGCCTATACATCGTCCACTTTGGAAACGTGTTGTCGTAAAAATATTATCGATGATGCGTAAGCCAAAGGCTAACAATGGAATTAAAGAAGATTGTGTAGCAGCAGTAGAAGTTGAAAATGGTAGAAATATTGCTTATGAAAAAGCCATGATTGAGACTATCAAAAAAGCGAAGAGGGATGCTGATGTTGTGATTATGTGTTTGCATAGCGGAGGACAATTTAACTCAAAAGTAGGCCTATATACACAGCATTTGTTTAACATTATAGCTGATGCAGGAGCCGATGCTATCGTTTGTAACCACGCCCACACAACATTGCCAATTTACAAATGGAGTAATTGTCTAATTGCTTCTGCTCTTGGTAATTTCAGTTTTGCACCTTGTGAAGGATATTGGGTGGAAGGTGTGATGGCAGACTATTCTGTATTGCTTACATTGGACGTAACTGATAAAAAGATAAAGGACTATAATGTTGATATTTGTAAATGCGTTCGCAATGAAAATGGGTTGGCTATTACTATACCTGTAAAAAACGAGCAGGAAATTAATCGCATAAAAGAAAGACTTTAATTATATTTAAAATGAAAGAAATAACTTTAGAAGAATCTAAGCAAATCCAAATAAAGATACTTGAAAACATTGATTCATTTTGCAGAAATAATAATATTCATTATTCTCTTTCTGGAGGAACGATGATAGGGGCAATTAGGCACAAAGGTTTTATTCCATGGGATGATGACATTGACCTGATGATGCTTAGAGAGGATTATGATAAATTCCTTTTGTCATATAGTGATGAATATTACAAATTATTATCTTTCAAGAAGATAAAAAACTGGCCTTTCTTGTATTGTAGCGTGGTTGATCCACAAACTATTTTGTATTATGGTAACCGCAAGGATGAAAACCGAGGTGTATGGGTCTCGATTTTCCCAGTTGAAAATATTGATGAAAATAAGATACCTCATATGGTAAAATATTTACGTTTTTTTGAGAAAGGTATTGTAAGACTAAAGAAAAGCTACTGGACACCAAATACCAATTTGTTTTATAATCTTTCTAAAGCATTATGTAGATTTTTATTATTACCTTTTCCATGCTCTTTTTGGTTAAAACAGTTGGAAAAAGTAATAATTAATCCAAATTGTACTGGTCTTTTGGGGTTACCAAGTGTGTGGATGTATATTAGAGTTTATCATTTTTCTAAAAGTGTCTTTAATGACTATATAGATGTGGATTTTGAGAATTTAAAATGTATGGTTATTGCAGGATATGATGAGTTTTTGCATGGAGTTTATGGCGATTATATGACACTACCTCCAGAAAAAGACAGAGTTTCAAAACATGGATACACCGCTTACTGGAAATAGTATTTGTTAAAAGAAGAAAGATTTATTAGGTGTTATTCTTATATGTTTCAACTTGTCGATGATGACCTAATTATTTGTGTTTATTATCGAAAGGAATAGCAACTAAAAAAATAAAAGTATAAGATATCAAATATTAACATGGTTGAATTGCGAGAATTGTCGGTTTTTGATGATGAAGAAGTGTTTATGATGCTTCAAAACATTGGTAATGATGAAAACGCTTTTACCAATCCTGTAAAAGGGATGAGTTATGATGATTATAAACAATGGTTAAAACAACAACACAATTGGTCCCTAGGGAAAGATTTGCCAAACGGATATGTTGGGCAAACCATATATTGGCTTTATGATAACGGGATACCTGTTGGCATCGGTAAAATCCGTCATGCTCTAACTGAGCATTCCAGAAAATTTGGGGGAAACATTGGTTACGCCATATCAAATAAGTATAGGGGGAATGGCTATGGTACGATAATACTGAAATTATTACTAGAAAAGGCAAAGGATATTAAATTGGAGGAGAAATTGTTGACCGTTGAAAAAACAAATCCTGCTTCAAAACGAGTAATTGAAAAAAATGGTGGCAAATTAATTGATGAGAACGAAGAGAGATGGTTCTTTTGTTTTGATTAACATTTTAATAAAAACATTGTTATGAGTATTTATTATGTAAATACAAACATAGTTAAAACAACGCGCGTGTTCCCCAAACAAGGTCGTGCCGAATATCATCGTTACGATGCCAATGAAAACCCCGAAGGGTTACCATTGGATTTTGTGGAAGCTGTAAAGAAGGAGATTACTCCAGAATATTTGGCTATGTACCCTGAGCCAGAACGATTCATAGGGAAGTATGCAGATTATCTCAGCGTTAAGAAGGAGAATGTTTATTGCACCAATGGTTCCGACCATGGCATCCGTGTATTGTTAGAAATTTTTGGCGAACCAGACAAAGAGGTTGTGACTGTCTCTCCTACGTTTGAAATCTATTGGGTGTGCTGTAGCCTGCTTGGTCTGAAGCACAAGCCTGTTCAATACAATGATGATTATACCCTGCCTATTGGACGGATTCTTGAAGCAATCACTAATGATACTCGTATAGTGGTTTTGCTCAACCCAAACAGTCCTATCGGTAATTTGTATACCGATGAAGAGGTGCAGACGGTTATAGACAAAGCCAAAAAGGTGGGTGCTGTTGTGATTTTGGATGAAGCATACCACTATTTCTATGACAAAACATTCCTGCATTTCGCAATGGAAAACGACAATGTGGTTCTGTTGCGCACCTTCAGCAAACTGATGTCGATAGCAGGTATTCGTGTGGGAATGCTAGTTGGCAACAAAGATCTTATTCACTGGGTGCGTAATTCACGTTTGGCATACGAGATGAATACAGTAGGCCTTCTTTTTGCCGAGCGTATTCTTGAGCATCCCGAAATGATAGAAAAGCTTATTACACAGGAAAGAGAGGGTAAGGCATACTTTATCAGTGAATTGAAGAAGCACGGCTATTGGTATATGGATTGCCATGGCAACTATGTGTTGGTTAAGCCAAAACATGATGCCCACGAGGTTGCAAAGCGCCTCGAAACGGAGAAAAAAACATTGGTTCATCCCTACGGCAATGCGATGATGAAAGATATGTTGCGTGTGACCACTGGCTCGAGAAAAGCAATGGAGTTTTTTGTTAAGGTTTTCTTTGAAGTTGACAACAACTAATAGTAATGAAAAAAGTAATTACATATGGCACTTACGATTTGTTCCACTTTGGCCACCAGCGTCTGTTGGAAAGAGCCAAAGCATTGGGTGATTACCTGATTGTAGGTGTAACCGCTGATGGTTTTGACCGTGCAAGGGGTAAAATCAATGTACAGCAGTCGCTCATGGAGCGCATGGAGGCTGTGAAAGCCACCGGCATCGCTGATGAGGTGATAGTGGAGGAATATGAGGGGCAGAAAATTGACGATATTATGCGCTATGGTGTTGATATCTTTGCCATCGGATCTGATTGGGTGGGTTATTTTGACTATTTGAAAGAGTATTGTCAGGTCGTTTATTTAGAGCGTACAGCCGGTGTTTCCAGTTCGGAATTGAGAGCCGAGAAACGCGAACTAAAATTAGGTTTGGTTGGAGAAACCCCCTTTATGAATAAAATAGAAACAGAAAGCCATTATGTGAACGGGGTTAAGATTATAGGCCTTTGTACATCACCAAGTTTAAGTTATGGCTTGTCTGATGCTTTGAAAACTCTACCTTGTATAACTGATGACTATGATGCGTTACTAAAAGAGGTGGATGCAGTATATATTTTATCAACACCCCACAACCATTATCCACAAATAAAAAAAGCATTGGAATTGGGCAAACATGTACTATGTGAACCACCTATAGCTTTGGAGGTTAATCAATGGAGGGAACTAAATGTATTAGCCAAAAAGAAGGGGTTGATATTAATGGATGCTATCCGTACTGCCTATTCTACTGCTTATTACAGAATGCTCCTTTTGGTGAAGAGTGGTCGTATAGGAACTGTAATGTCGGTTGATTCTTCTTGCACAAGCTTGCGAGATAACGACCTGCCAAACGAAGAGTTGCGTGAGAAATGGAATAGTATCTGTACTTGGGGCCCCAATGCTATGTTACCGATTTTCCAAATATTGGGTACAACGTACTCGCAAAAGTGTATTACATCGCATATAGAAGATGAATCCATCATGTACGACAACTTCACCAAGATAGCTTTTGTTTACCCTCATGCAGTAGCTTCCATCAAGGTTGGCAAAGGTGTGAAGACTGAAGGTGAGTTGGTGATTTCGGGGACGACGGGTTACATCTATGTGCCTGCTCCTTGGTGGAAAACCGAATACTTTGAAATTAGAAGAGAGGATCCTTCGCAAAACAAACGTTATTTCTACCAGTTGGATGGCGAAGGAATACGCTACGAGTTGGTTTCGTTTTTAAAAGCGATAGAATCGGGTAAAAATTACTCGTATATAAATGACGTAGTTTCCGAAGCATTTGTAAAAGTTGTGGAAGATTATTATCGGAAGATCGATGTAATAAGTATATAGACGGTGTTGTATTGTATTGAAATATGAACATAGGAATATATGGTCTAGCCGCTCAAAGTGGTCATGCCTATTTTGCTGATATGCTTTCGCGAGGATATCATGTGATTGGTTATAATAGACCATCATCTCACGGCCAAGTGGTGATAGATGCTATTGGTTCAGCGGGCGGTATTTTTCTTGAACGACCTGAAAATGCGAACCACGAGGAATCGCATTTTGTTAAGTTAGGAGAAAGTGTTGTAACATCAGATGTTCAGCAGTTGGTTGACAAATCTGATATTATCATTATTTCCTTACCTTCAACCTATCATGAAGGAGCGGTTCGCGAGATGTGCAAAGCTGGTTTGGCAGCAAAGAAAACACCTGTTGTGTTGTCCCCTTCGCGTTCAATGGCATCGCCCTATATGTGGCGAATACTTGGCGAGGCATATCCAATTATTTGTCTCTCAACATGTCCTTATAGTTGCAAAGCGCCAAAACCAGGAACGGCATTAATCAAGCGCAGAAAAAGAACATTCATAGCTTCGCTTGAGGGAGAAGTAAACCACAATCATGTTAACATGATGCGGGAGATTTTCCCTCAGGCCGCTTTGACTCGTATTCCGGCTTTGACTACGCTTAACAATATTGGTGCGGTTTTCCATTGTGCTACTTACATGTTGAATATCGATGAGATTGAACGCCGCAAGTCAACAGGCGAAGTGTTCTCGTTTTATATGGATGGCATTGCCGCAAGGCCAGAAGTAGGGCAAGTGCTTGAACGAATTGACCAGGTGCGTTTACAAATAGCCCATAAACTGGGTTTGCAAACTTTTGGCTTAAAAGAACATTCTCGTGAAGACATTTGGCGTAAACTGACCAATGCTTTACGTGCGTTAGAGGAGGAGAGCGCCGATGATATTGACATCCTCCGTCATATTAGAAAGGAGTTTACCGAATTCCTTGATAGTTGTGTGCTCTCATCTCAGCACTGGCTTGATATTACATACGGTGTTATTCGTCAAGAAGAAGAGAGTCTTAGTTCCGCTATTGGTAGAACACCAACATATCAGAGCAATTCGGTACCCCAGTTACGCTATGTAACAGAAGATATTCCAACAGGACTCGTAGTATATGAAGCGTTGGCGAAGATGTTTGATATAAAGAGTTCGGTTTGCACCGAAATAATTGACATTTACAACAAGCGTTTTGATGAAGATATTCGTGCAAAAGGAAGGAATTTGAATGGTTTTAAAGCTGATTATATAAAGAACTATTTGCTCGGGAAACTATAGAAAAATGATAGAGTTCGGTTCAGATTTCCATTATATAAGAGACTTTCAAGGTTTGGGCAATACCTTGCACGATTTCTACCCGAAAGCCAACTATTATGCAGATGGTCGTCAAGCCTTGATACATTTGTATCAAACGCAAGGATGGAAACGGCTTTGGATGCCGGAATACTTCTGCTACGATGTGATTGCATCGCTGAAAGAGGCTGGGCTGAACCTGATGTTCTATCAAGATTGGCCGGAAGCTCATAGTGACAGTGAAACATTAGAGAATATCCAACGCAAAGATCGACTCCTTTCAACGGATGCCATACTACGAGTGAACTACTACGGGATTCGCAAAAACCGTAGCCCAGAAAGCCTGTCGGTAGCAGCCGTTGTGGAAGACCATACCCACGACCTGATTGGTGACTGGCCTATACATAGCTCGGCCGACTGGTGTATAGCATCGCTGCGCAAAACGCTGCCTATCCCTGAAGGAGGAATCCTTTGGTCGCCCTTAAGACTTCCTTTACCTGAAGCTCCAGAAAAATCCGAAAAAAACGAAGAAATTGCTGCAATTCGATGGGAAGCCATGAAGCTCAAGGCGGGCTATCTTGCTGGCGAAAATATAGAAAAGGAGACTTTCCGTTCGGGCTTTATTAATACAGAAGATTATTTTGATTCTGCACCGGTCTGTTCTTTGGACAATACGAGCCAAGAATATCTTGAGTCATTCAATGTTAAGGAATGGTATGGTAAAAAACGAGACAATTGGAATCTGCTCCGAGATATTAGAAAAGATGGCGTACACATACTGCTTTCAGAGGACACAGATAGTTATCCATTCTCGTTAATTCTCCTTTTTGATTTCTTGGATGAAAGGAATAGGGTGCGCAGGGCTTTGATAGATAAGAATATTTATCCTGCTGTTCTTTGGAACATACCAGCTCCTACAGAAGGGGAGATTTTTCAGTTTTCAAGAGGAATGCTATCCATTCATTGCGATGGGAGGTATACATCGGACGATATACTACAACTGAAATCCGTCATAGAATCTGTTTTGTAACCTATGATTAAGTTATATGATTTGTCTCTTTCAGGAGAATGGGACGACATCGTAAGCTCTTTTCCCAATTACGATGTCTATTACCTCAGCGGTTATGTGAAGGCATTCCAGATTCACGGCGATGGCGACCCCTATCTTTTGTATTACGAAGGAAATGGGCTGCGAGCTGTTTATGTGTATATGCGTAGGCCTACGGCCTTAGAGGGCATATATGACTCCATTACGCCATACGGCTATGGTGGCGTGCTGTTCGAAGGTGATACATCCGAGGTCAACATACAAGCTTTTTGGAAGGCATATTTGGCTGAGATGGAGAAGGAACACATAGTGGACAACTTTGTGCGCTACCATCCCGTTCTGAAAAATGCTGTGCCGATGAAGCCTATCTCAAATGTGATAGACCTCGGCAAAACCATTGCCATGGATTTGGCATCGCCCGAACTAATTTGGGAGAACATCCACAGCAAAAACCGTAACATGATTCGCAAGGCGGAAAAAAATGGTATCGTCATCGAACATGGCCAAGGGATGGACTTGTTCGATAAGTTCATCGATATATACAACGCTACGATGGATAAAGACCATGCTGAGGAATACTATTACTTCAAACGTCCATTCTACGAATCCATACACAATGACTTACGTGACAACTACGAGCTGTTCTACGCCAAATTGGAGGACAAAATCATAGCTATGTCCATTATGATTTTTGCCAACGGCAGATTGAACTATCATTTGAGTGGCTCGGATATTGAATACCGTAATTTGGCTCCATCAAATTTGTTGCTTTACAAGGCTGCTTTGTGGGGTTGTGAGCATGGCATGAAAACTTTCCATCTTGGTGGAGGAGTTGGAAGTGGGGAGGATAATCTTTATAAGTTCAAGGCCGCTTTCAATAAGGTGTCGGATTACCAGTTTTCTATTGGTAAGCAAGTGTTTAACGAAGAGAAATATAACGAATTGGTGAGGATTCGCAGAGAATCTGATCGGAATTTTGATGAGACTTCGCATTATTTTCCGTTGTACAGGGCGTAAAATCAAAAATTATGGTATAAACGTATTCAAAATGATAAATAATAAAACATCGAAAGCTATTGAATCACTTCGTTTTTGGATGGCTTGTCTTATAGTGTTGCTCCATTGCTTTGACCAGAGATATAATGATAAAGTGCTGATAGACAGAGGTTTTGAACAAGTTAGGGGGGGCTTGGCTATTAGATAGTTGTGGTATTGTCCAAGTCATTTTTTCACAAGGTGTTTGTCGTGCTGCTGTGCCGGTATTCTTTATGCTGCCAGGGTTCTTGTTTTTTACAAGATTGGAAAAATGGAATTGGGAAATATGGGTGGGGAAGTTAAAGACAAGACACTAGTGTCCACTAAAAAAATGGACGATTAAAAATTAAATGTTTAACAACTAAATAATAACAGTTCTCCTTTATCAATTTGTTTTTTTGGTATTGTTGTATTTAATGCCGGTATGGACAAGGAGAAAATTTGAACAACTTGTTAGAATATGTTTTTATATAAAGATCAGGATAAGATAAAGGAGTTTATTGAGGATTTGTTGTCGAAACATGAGTCGGAGGATTTGGAGTTCAAGCATGCCTCGGGTGGTTTTCCTGGAAGTTTCTGAGATTCATACTCCGCTTTTGCCAATACAGAAGGAGGAACCATTGTTTTTGGCGTGGAAGAGAAAGAAGGGGGTTATTATCTTGATATTCTTTCGGACGAAGTAGTTGAGAAATACAGAAGAGATTTCTGGAACAATGTGAACAACAAGTCAACTATAAGTTGCAACCTACTAAAGAACGACGACCTTCTGGTGGTGAAGTTTGATAGCTATAACATCATGCTATTCCATATTCCTTCTGCAAGCAGGGAACAACGGCCTGTGTTCAGGACAACCAATCCGTATAATGGCACGTTCAAACGCAACTATGAGGGTGACTATAAATGCACTGAGAAAGAAGTGCAACGTATGTTTGCCGACGCCAACGATTCAACGCCCGCTGACAGTAGAATACTGCCCAATTATAGTCTTGATGATCTCGACAAAGAGTCGTTGCAGCAATATCGCCAACTTTTTGCTATAGCACGGCCCAATCATCCTTGGCTCGGATTTGATGATTTGACTTTATTGGAAAAACTTGGTGGTTACAGAAAAGACCGTGAGACGGGTAAAGAGGGCTTTACTTTGGCGGGGTTGCTTATGTTTGGCAAGTATGAATCAATTATTGACAATGTTTGCGCACCTGACTTTTTTCCCGATTATCAAGAATGGCTCAACGACGACCCTGATGCACGATGGTCGACGAGAATATATCCCGATGGGACTTGGGAGGCAAATCTTTTTCAATATTATAGAAGGGCGTTACCTCGATTGCAAAACTTCCTACCAAACCCTTTCAGATTGGAAGGAAATACTCGTAAGGAGGAAACCTCGGCTCATGTGGCTATCCGCGAGGCTTTTATCAATCTCTGTGTACACTCGGATTTCTCGGTGAATGCGAATCTGTTGGTCAAGCATGTCAAAAACACCTTTATCTTTTCTAATCCGGGAACCATGCTTATTACAAAGGCTCAATATTATAAAGGAGGGCAAAGCGTATGCAGAAACAAGTCGTTGCAGAAAATGTTCATGATGTTGGGTGCCGCAGAAAAAGCAGGTAGCGGAGTTGACAAAATCCTGAAAGGTTGGAGTGATTCCAACTGGCGTTCTCCTTATATTGAAGCAACTTTACGTCCAGACATAGTGAACCTGTATCTTCCCATGGTGTCATTATTGGATGAAGAAGTGAAAAACGGACTTATTGGATTGTTTGGAAAAAGCATTATTCATATTAAACACAATTGGTTGCACACCCTTGCACTTGCTTTCACAGAAGGCTATGTGACCAATGAGCGACTAAGGTATGCTTTGAAAATCCATAAAGCAGACATCTATACCCTGTTGAAAGATATGTGCAAAGAGGGTTTTCTTATTACAGAAGGACATGGTAGAGGTACCAAATATTATCTTCCTACTTTGGATGCTAATATAGGAAGTAATGTCGGAAGTAATGTCGGAAGTAATGTCGGAAGTAATGTCGGAAGTAATGTCGGAAGTAATGTCGGAAGTAATATAGGAAGTAATCCTACAAAAAGGAAGAGCAAGCCAGAACTTCGTGCCGAAATCATAAAATGTTGTTCCGATTGGGTATCTCTTGAATTTATTGCTACAACAATAGGCAAAAACACAGATTATTTATTGGCCAAAGTCTTTCCTTCTATGTTGGAAGAAGGCCTCATTGAGCGTATGTATCCTAATACGCCAAGACATCCATATCAGAAGTATAGAAAGAAATAATTCTGAAAGTATTAAGATAGAAATCAATAAAAACATCATATTTATGTCAGATAGAAAACGTATCTACCTCTGCCTAGCCCACATGAGCGAGGCAGGACTTGAACAAAAATATATCAAAGAAGCTTTCGACACCAATTGGGTGGTGCCGCTTGGGCCGAATGTGAATGGGTTCGAGAAAGACCTCGAGGATTTCGTGGGTCAGAACAAAAGAGTTGTCGCTTTGTCGGCTGGCACGGCTGCGGTGCATCTCGCGCTTATTGCCTGTGGCGTGAAGGCAGGCGACGAGGTCATTGTGCAAAGTTTCACTTTCTGCGCGTCATCGCACCCCATTACCTATTTGGGCGCAACACCTGTTTTCGTCGATTCCGAAAAGGACTCTTGGAACATGGATCCCGACCACTTGGAGGAGGCTATCAAGGACAGAATCGCCAAGACGGGCAAGAAACCGAAGGCCATCGTGCCTGTGTCGCTTTACGGTATGCCTTACGACACCGACCGCATCATGGAAATCGCCAACCGCTACGACATCCCCGTCATCGAGGATGCCGCCGAGGGCTTCGGCAGCCGTTGGAAAGGTCAGGTGTTGGGCACATTCGGAAAATACGGTGTGTTGTCGTTCAACGGCAACAAGATGATTACCACCTCCGGCGGCGGCGCGTTGATTACGCCCGACGAGGATTCGTGGCGCGAAATTATGATGTACGCCACGCAGTACCGCGAGAGTTATCCGTATTACCAGCACGAGAAAATCGGCTTCAACTACCGCATGAGCAATATCTGTGCAGGTATAGGACGCGGTCAGATGACGGTGGCCAACGACCACATCGCGCACCACAAGCATGTC
>ONVP01000375.1 GCA_900321315.1 uncultured Bacteroidales bacterium | reverse complement strand
CATGGTCCAACCATGCTTGTGGGCCTCTTGTGCCACGACGAGGCAGAGGTGCGCGCCCGCCGAGTCGCCGACAAAATGGATTTCGTCATAGTCTTGATTGTCAACGCAATGCTGATAGAAATCGAGCAAGGTTGTAATGCAATACTCGCAGTTGTATTCGGGTGCTTTGGGATAGATGGGCATGATGAGGTCGCAATGGGTGCGCAGGCCGAGGTCGTGCATGAAACGCCAATGGAAAAACACGGGCGGATAGATGAAGGCACCGCCGTGGAGGTAGAGGATGAGCTTGCGCGAGGGCCTTTTGTGCTTGAAAACTTGCATCTCGTAACCCGTTGATGCCGTGTGGGTTTCGGTCGTGAAGTGGCCTCTGAAGTAGCGCGGTACGCGCACAGGGCGGCGGTTTTCGCGGCGGCAATGCTCAAGCTCCTCTTGCACTTCTTCGGGCGTGGCGTCTCGCAGCGACTTGAACATCAGTTTCAAGTATTTTTCCGTGAAAGCGGTTCCTTTGTTCATGGTCAGTGTTTCTGGTAGATTCTCAGGTCGAACATGGGTGCGGCGGCGATGACGTGGTCGAAGATGTCGCTCTGGATTTCCTCGTAATTGACCCACTGCTTGTCGATGCTGAAGGCGTAGATTTGCAGCGGCACGCCAAACTCGGTGGGCTGCATTTGGCGCACCATCATGGTCAGGTTGTGGTTCAGTTTCGGGTTGTTGTTGATGTAAGCCTTGATGTAGGCGCGGAAAACACCCAGGTTGGTTTGCTGCCTCCCGTTCATCACCTCGCTCGTGTCGATGTGGTTGGCTTTGTTGTATTCAAGGATGTCTTCTTCTTTTTGGGTGAGATAGTCTTTGATGAGCGAATAATGCTTGTATTTCTCGATCATGTCGGGTGTGCAGTAGCGGATGGTGTTCACGTCGATGTTGATGGTGCGGGCGATGCGCCGCCCGTCCGATTCCGACATTCCGCGCCAGTTTGTGAAAGGGTTCGACACCAAGCTGTAGGTCGGGATGGTGGTTATGGTGTTGTCCCAGTTCTGTACCTTTACCGTCGTCAGCTTGATTTCCAGCACGGTGCCGTCGGCGGATCCCATCACAATCCAGTCGCCGATGCGGAGCATGTCGTTGGACGAGAGTTGTATGCCGCCCACGAAGCCTTTGATGGTGTCTTGGAAGATGAGCATGATGACTGCCGAAACCGTACCTAAGCTAAGGAGGATGCTGCTGATTTTGGTGCCCATCAGGTAGGCGATGACGACGATGCCGCAAACAAGGTAAAGCACGATCTTGATGACTTGGATCAGGCCGGTGATGGGCTTCTGCTTCGACATGGCGAAGGTGTTGTAGGCGTCTTCGGCGGTGGTGACAATTGCGCTGACAACCATCGTGAAGATGAAGATTTGGAAGACGTTGTTCAGCTTCAGGAGCAGCGAGGCAGTGTCGGGGAAGTCGGGGAGGGTGGCCGAAAGCAGTGCGCCCAAGAGCAGGGAGGGCACGAGCAGGCATAGCCGTGAGATGACCTTGTTCTTGATGAGCAGGTCGTCGTATTTGTTGGTCGAAAGTTGGATGATTTTGTACACGGTTTTCTTCACCACGAACCTGACTATGTAATAGAGCAGCAGGCTGGCCACGGCCAGGCTCAACGCGGCTATGGCTTCGGCGAATGCCGCCGAGCTGCCTCCGTCGAGTTGGAGGCCGTTGCCAAGTTTTTTCAGCAGATCAATGTATTTTTCGATCATAATTCTTGGTTTTCAGTTGTTTGTGTCAATTCAAATTCCTTGTTACGAAGGGTGTCTGGGTTTTTCGGAGGTTCCGTTTTGTGCCTTAATGTGTTGTGAATCATTCTGTTGTTGTATTCTTGGACGATGCGGTAGAGTTTTTCGAAGATGTCGGGGCACTGGAGGCGGTCAATGAGATTGTCGGTGAGCAGCGGGTCGGTTTGGGGCTTGTAGATGCCGAAGGGGTTCTCGCCGTCGCTTTGCACGAGATAGGTGCCGTCGCAATATTGGTAGGTGAGGTTGTAGTAGCTGATGGAGGCTGGCTCGCTGAGCGAGTCGAACAGGTTGCGCCCGAAGGCGAACAGCGTGTCGTCGATGTTCAGTGCCGAGAGGATGGATGGGCC
>ONVP01000023.1 GCA_900321315.1 uncultured Bacteroidales bacterium | reverse complement strand
CCAATGGATAATGAAGAAAAGCCGTAGCAACCCGAAAAAGCTGCTTCGCCGATTGCAGTCACTGAATTTGGGATGGTCAGATTACCCGACAAACTTTCGCACCATGAAAATGCCCAATCGCCAATTGCTGTCACAGCATACGACATCCCCTCATAAGAAACACTTTCCGGAATCTCAAGAGTTCCCGTTGCCGAAGTTCCATTCACATGGCCTGTGACAGTCACAGTTGTTCCGCCTTCATTGACGGAATAGTTCAAATCACCTACCGTGAAATCTTGCGCGCTTATCTTCCCAAATCCTACTAAACACATCAGGGTAGCCAAAACAACACGCATCATCATGTTAGTTTGTAAAGTTCTGTTTTTCATAGAAAACCTCCTTGTTTTGTTTTTGCCCCTCGGCTCAAGAAGCAAGTTTTTGAACACCATACAGAGCGGAGCCTCCCAAACTTATCCTTATTTTTGGTTGTCGGGCTTGCACTCCCATGAAGAACAAAATAATGGATACGGTAACGCTCCACTGTTTATGTTTTGCATTAGAATACAATAACATAACAATGAAAAGCATCGACCTTCTCTTATTCCAGTTCTTCGTGTGAGTGTGCAAGTCACAACCAAGGAACAAAGCGAAGAATGTGCTTTCTCTGACCACTCCGATTTCTCCCAGAATGGCAGCGGCAAATATACAAAGATTTTGTTTTGTGCAAGAAAAAAGACAGAAAAAAGCATCAAACTTTGAAAAGTGTAGTTTTTAACCCCAAATTTCTATTGAAAAGTGTAGTTTTTTGGCGCGGTTTTATATTGAAAAGTGTAGTTTGGAGCAATAAACAAATCACATCGGATCCACATCCACTTGAACCTGAACGGCCTTATAATCAGAGTTTTGCTGGAAAAGATGGATTTGCTGCGCTATCAACTCTTTTACCTTTTGTGTATTAAAGTCGCGGCGGAACTTCACCATCATCTGCTTGATATACAAATTCTTGACCCTTGAAACGACTGGGTATTCCGGCCCGAGCAAATCTTGCTTGAAAATGGGTCGCAACATCGAAGCCAACTCCGCTGCGGCAGGATTGAGTTTTTGGTAATCCTTGTGTTTCAGGCGGATAAGAATAAGGCGATAGAACGGCGGATAGCCAAACTGCCGCCGAATGACCATCTGCTTCTCGTAAAGCCCACGGAAATCGTTGCGCAACACATCTTGCAATACAGGATGCGCCGGCTCGTAAGTCTGGATGATGACCTTGCCCTGCTTGCCTTTTCTACCTGCTCGACCCGCCACCTGCGCCATCAGTTGGAAACTGCGCTCATGGGCGCGGAAGTCGGGGAAGGAAAGCATGTTGTCGGCATTGAGGATGCCCACCACCTTAACTGAATCAAAATCAAGTCCTTTGGTGACCATCTGTGTGCCCACAAGGATGTTGGTGTCGTGGTCCTGAAAAGCCTCCAAGATGTTTTGGTAGTCGTTCTTCGAGCGCGTGGTGTCGAGGTCAAGGCGGGCCACTTTGGCTTCGGGCATAACGAGGCTCAAATCCTCCTCAATCTTCTCAGTACCAAAGCCGTGCATTCGAATATTGGTGCTGTGGCACACGGGACATTCCGTCGGCACGGAAGCCGTGTAGCCGCAATAATGGCAGCGCAACACGTTCTGGCTCTTGTGGTAAATCAAGCTCACGTCGCAATTGATGCACTGCGGCACATGATGGCACTCGTCGCACTCCAAGCGCAGCGAAAAGCCGCGCCGGTTTTGGAACAAAATGGCTTGGTTGTGCTCGTCCAAAGTCTCTTTCATCGCGTCGATGAGGGTACTTCCGAAGTCGGCTTTCATGGTCTTGCGTCGTCGCTCCACGCGCATGTCGCTGAGGATGATTTCGGGCATCTGCACACCACCAAACCGCTCCGTGATTTCCACCAAACGATAACGCCCGTTCAAGGCATTGTAATAACTCTCGTAAGACGGTGTGGCTGAGCCTAATACGATATTTGCCTTGTGCATGGCAGCCAACACAATGGCCGCATCGCGGGCATTGTAGCGCGGCGCAGGGTCGATTTGCTTGAAGCTGCTGTCGTGCTCCTCATCAACGATGACGAGGCCAATGTCGGAATAAGGCAAAAAGATGGCCGAGCGCGAACCGATAATAATCTGATGCTTAGAGGATTGCGTCTGGGCAAAGTCACGCACTTGTTCCAAAACCTCTACCCTTTCGTTGGTGCCGTAACGCGAATGATACACGCCCAACCTATCGCCAAAATACTCCTTCAAGCGGTTGATAATCTGTGCGGTAAGGGCGATTTCGGGCAACAAATACAGCACTTGTTTCCCTTTGTCAATCGCTTCCTTGATGAGTTTTATGTATATCTCAGTCTTGCCCGACGAGGTCACGCCGTGGAGCAAAACGGGCTTGTTTTCCTCAAATCCCGCTTTGATTTCACCGTAAGCTTTTCGCTGTGCCTCAGTGAGTTGAATGCTCTCCACGTCGGTTTGCACCTTGAATTCCTTCAGTCGGCTGACCTTTTTTTCATAAACCTCAAAAATGCCCTTTTCGGCCATGTTTTTCAGAATCGTGGAATTAGCGTTGGCCTTTTGCAGCAAAGCCTTGGCCATGATGTCGTTGTCGGCATCGCCGCCGAGGGAAATGAAAGAAAGTAAAACTTCGAGTTGCTTATAGGCTTTTTTGGTCAAATTATCCATTAATTCATGGACTTTCGCCTCGTCGCGATATTCGCCCGAAAGCCGCACAAAACGCTCATACTTAGCCTTGTACTTCTCATTCAGTTCCTCCTCCATCACCAAAATGCCCTTCTCCATCATCGAATGAATCAACGGCATCACCTTCTTGAAACCGATGATTTTGCTCACCTCGCTAATGGCGATTTTCGGCTTGATTTGCAGGGCTTCCACTATCATGTACTCGAAATCGTTAAGCGTCACGGAATCAAGGACATAATCGGGTGAAAGGGCGACCGTTGTCTCGCTGCTCAACTTCAAAGCGGAAGGCAACGCGGCTTGCATCACCTCTCCAAGATGACACATATAATAAGTCTTCACCCAGTCCCAGAACTTCAGCTGCTTTTCGTTCACAATCGGCTGGTCGTCAAGCAAATCCATGAGGAACTTCACTTCCACGGAAGGCACTTTTTCTGTCAGCCCGACAATCAGTCCCGACATGATTTTGGTCTTGCCGAACTGCACCACCGCCCGCTGTCCCACGCGCACCGCGTCGTTCAAGGCATACGGCATACGATAGGTGAAAGTGCCTGGCACCGGTATCGGCAGTAGGATTTCAGCAAACAATGTCAAACGTTCAGAAGTCATGGGATTGTTATCTTTTTCACGCAGAAATCGCTGAATCCGCAGAACCTACCGGATGCTGTCTTTTCGCCGCTTTGCGCTTCACAAAATTCAGCGTATTCTGCGTGTGTTATCTTTTTCTCGCAGAAATCGCTGAATCCGTAGAACCTACCGGATGCTGTCTTTTCGCCGCCTTGCGCTTCACAAAATTCAGCGTATTCTGGGTGTGTTATCTTTTTCACGCAGAAATCGCAGAATCCGCAGAACCTATCGGATGCTGTCTTTTCGCCGCCTTGCGCTTCATAGAATTCAGCGTATTCTGGGTGTGTTATCTTTTTCACGCTGAAATCGCTGAATCCGCAGAACCTATCGGATGCTGTCTTTTCGCCGCCTTGCGCTTCATAAAATTCAGCGTATTCTGGGTGTGTTATCTTTTTCACGCTGAAATCGCAGAATCCGCAGAACCTATCGGATGCTGTCTTTTCGCCGCTTTGCGCTTCACAAAATTCAGCGTATTCTAGGTGTGTTATCTTTTTCACGCAGAAATCGCAGAATCCGCAGAACCTACTGGATGCTGTCTTTTCGCCGCCTTGCGCTTCATAGAATTCAGCGTATTCTGGGTGTGTTATCTTTTTCACGCAGAAATCGCAGAATCCGCAGAACCTACCGGATGCTGTCTTTTCGCCGCTTTGCGCTTCACAAAATTCAGCGTATTCTGCGTGTGATAAATAAAACATATCTTTGCGTGAGATTTAATGTGATTTCACGATGGAATACCCTATCAGCTCGTCATAGCCCTTGATGGCGTTGTAATAATAGAAATAGAGCTTGTAAATGTTGTTGGTTTCCCAATGGTTGCCCGCGGTCAGGTCGGTTCTCACCTCGCCAGTTTTCCTATCGACCGTGACAAACATGAAGTTGTAATAGCCTTGCTTGAGCACCATCGAGCAGGTGTAGCCATGCAAGCGATAGTCGTAGCGCATCTTGTTGCTTTCGTCGAAACGCCAATCGTTGAGCGCGCCCATGATATACAAGTCCTCGTGCGTCAGCGGTGCCTCGCTCTTGTAGAAGAAATTGACGCGGCAATAATCGGCCTCGGTGAAGTTGTCGAGGTTGTCGTTTTCAACGTAAACGAACTTCTCGCCGTGGATGTCCTCGTAGGTAGCGTATGCTTTCCGCGCCCGCGACTCGCAAGTGGCAATGTCTATCTCAAAGGATTCGTCGGTCTGCCGAATGTGAGCCAAATTCTCCGACTGGAAATAGAAGTTGCTGGTATTGAAGCGTCTGTATTGGTTTGCGCCCTCGAAAACGGTCTGCGGATGATGCTCGAAAGAGAGGTAGTCGGGATAGACGTAAGTGGGTTTCAGTCCCTCGGCGGCATTGTCCCAACGCCCGTTCTGCCGAATGGTCAAGTTGCTGAATTGCTGCGTGTTGTTCGAGATATAACTGTTCATATTGACCTTCACATTGAGCTGTTGGTGCGTGTCGGTGAACGCCAAATCATCGGGATAGCGCGGCACAGTGGCACCCACATGGGCCTTTTCGTCCACCACCATGAAACGGCGGGTGAAATAAAGGTCGTTCATATCGTCGCCATAAACAATGAGGAGATAATTGCCCGAGATGAGCGGCACCATGTCGTCTTTTGGGAACTTGAGCTGGTAATTGACGTACTCAATCAAAGTGTTGCGCGAAAAAGCGTAGTCGTCGATACGGTCCGACTCAAAGCCCGACGCATATTGAATCCGTTGTATGTCAGTCGGTTGCCAGTCGTGCGAACAATGAATGAAGGTGTAATTCAACATGTCGCCTTGCCCGTCTATGATGTCGAACGAAAGCGTGAGCCGACCCATCATCTCTTCCAAAGGCACAATCGGGTCGTTGAGCTGGTTGTCGTCGGCATAAAGCAGAACCGTCTGAACCTCAGGCTTGTAGTTGAGATTGCCACAAGGCAGGTCGAAATCTTGGGCAAACAGACCCGCGCCCATTAAAAGCGCCCATATTAATAAGGTGTGTTTTTTCATAGGAACAATTTTCTCCAAAACGGAATTTGGAGGCAAAAATACAAAAACAATCTTATTCCGCATTCATCATTCATCATTCCACATTCCGCATTCATCATTCCGCATTCCACATTCAGTTTTTTTCCCTATTTTTGCCGCAAAACCCGAATATGACCCAAGCCATCAAGATAAAACAAGGCCTCGACATCAAGCTGAAAGGTAAGGCGGAACAGGCAACCGTCAGCATTGAAGCAGAGTTTTACGCCTTACAACCGACTGATTTCGTAGGACTTACGTCAAAAATCCTCATCAACGAAGGCGACTGTGTTAAAGTCGGGACACCGCTATTTTGCGACAAAGGCGACGAGCGTATATGTTTTGTTTCGCCCGTCAGCGGAACGGTGAGCGAGGTGCGCCGTGGCCCGAAACGCCTTTTGGAGGCCGTGGTCGTCAAGTCGGACGGGAAATATGAAACCCTTGACTTCAAAGTCGGCGAACCGAGCAGGGACAGTCTCACGCAAAGCCTGTTGGAAACAGGCCTCTGGACCATGATCCGCCAAAGACCCTTTGGCACCATCGCCAAGCCCGACGACCAACCTAAAGCCTTCTTCGTCAGCGCATTCGACTCGTCGCCGCTCGCGCCCGACATGGACTATCTCGCCGAGCACTTCCCCGACTCGCTGCAAAAGGGCTTGGATATTCTTAACATCCTAAGCGAAGGAAAGTTACACCTTTGCATCCACGCTGAAAAGACGCAATCTGAAGTGCTTCTCAAGGCGAAAAACGTCCAAATCCACCGTTTCTGCGGACCACATCCTTCGGGCAACGTGGGCACGCAAATCAACAGGATTTGTCCCATCAACAAGGGCGACATCGTGTGGCATTGCGGCCTGCCCGAAGTCATCAACATCGGGCATTTCTTCCGCACCGGCCGGCTTGATTTCAGCCGCCTCTATGCTACCGCCGGAACGGGTTTGCTGCATCCGCAGTATTGCAAGACCCAGTTGGGCGCATCCGTCGCCGCCCTCACGGAAGGCAACCTGAAGGACGACCACCAGCGCATCGTCAGCGGCAACGTCTTGACGGGAAAGCCCGCCACGGAGAACGACTTCGTCGGTTTTTACCACAACATGCTCAGCGTCATCCCCGAAGGCGACCAACGCCACGAGCTGTTGGGCTGGATTTGGCCCGGATTCAAGAAGTTCAGCGTGTCGCGCACCTTCCCTTCGGGCTTCATTCCCAATGTGTTGCATCCCGATTTCGAGTTGGACTCCAACCTCCACGGCGAGGAGCGCGCCTATGTGATGACGGGCGAGTTCGAGAAGGTCTTCCCTTTCGACATCTACCCGCTTCAACTCATCAAGGCCTGTCTCGTCGGCAACCTTGAACTGATGGAAAGCCTTGGCATCTACGAGGTTGAGCCAGAAGACTTTGCTCTTTGCGAGTTTATTGACACCTCGAAGACTGACATTCAGGAAATTATCAGGAAGGGATTGGAATTGGCTCGAAAAGAAAACGAATAATACTATTGTTTTATACAGGTATGCTGAGCAGTTGCATTAAATGGATAAAGCACACCATTACTTGCCAATCTTCCACTCATTGTACTCGTTAATGTCAATACTTCTCCATCCAATACTCCCGTACCAAAAACAATTGTCAATGTGCCAGAAGAATCTGTAGTAGTTTTTGATTCCAAATAAAGTTTGGTGCCAACTACTTTTCCAAAGGTATTAAAATAACCTGTAGTTTGAACCTGATTTGACGATACTTTTGTAATGGTCAATGTTCCATTGTCCGTTATAGTACCTGAAGACCCGCCCCAAGTTACGTTTTCTACGGTACTTACAGAATACCTTCCTACAAAAGCATCTACACCGCCATCTTTTGAGCATGATGTGAACACCATCAGCAATAAAGCAAAAGCTCCAATAACAACCTTTTTCATTGTTTCTTGTTTTTCCCTCCCTCAGTCCCCAAGGGAGTTTCATTCAACAAAAGAAGCGTGGAACTGAAACACCGCGTCTCTGTTGGAAGGTCCTGAGAAAACCCGATAAATAAGATGTGGGAACAGCCCACGCGTAAAGCGCGAACCGTTTGCACTATCTTGATTTATCAGAAAGGCTCTCAGGTTTTCCAACACAAGATAAAGCATAACGCTTCTATTTTATGAGTTGGCGAACCAACTCGACTGCAAAAATAGGAAAAAGAACAAAACCGCAAGGAAAAATGAAGAATTTTGTTGAAAAAAGCGCATGGATAACAAAAAAGTTGTATTTTTGCATTCTAAATTATCAAGCACCGCCATTCTTTCTTGAATGGACATGGCCGTCTTCGGACGGCTTTCTTTATAAATTGCAACATCCTATGGCTCAACGAGTAACATTTTATATCGACGGTTTCAATTTCTATTATGGTTTGCGTCGCACCAAGAGGAATGAACCCCAATGGAAAGACTACTATTGGATTGATATGGTAAAACTTTGCGAGGGCTTTCTTGGACAAGATCAAAAGTTGGAAAAAGTAGTTTATTTCACGGCTTCGCCTTTAAATCCTGAGAAAAGCAGTCGCCAAAGCGCTTTCCTCAATGCCAACAAACTGCTCAATGGAGAACGTTTTGAAATCGTCCGCGGCAAGTATCTTGAAAAACAGATACAATGTCCGAACTGCCATTACTCGATTTCGCGGCCTGAAGAAAAGAAAACAGATGTAAATATTTCCGTTCGAATGATCGCTGATTGCGTTTTGAATACTACAGACACCATTATTCTCGTTAGTGCCAACAGCGACCTTGTACCACCATTGGAGTTCATACAACAACATTATCCCGAGAAACGAATCAAGGTTTATTTTCCGCCATCCAATTTCAGTTGTGAACTGAAAGACAACCTGATACATCATAGTAGCAAACCTGTGTTGATGCAAAAAAATGAAAGACGTTTCCGAGAGGCAATAATGTCAAATGTGGTGACAAATGGAATCAAACGCTACGAGATTCCTGAAAAATGGAAAAATGGTTCTCGTTAGTTTTGTTCAGATTCCCTATTTTTGTAGCCATTATGACCCAACACAAGAACCTATCGAACCTCCGCCGCACCCTCCGTGACTTCTTCATTGCCTCCAAGGAGGAGCAAGACGGCACATTGAACGACCGCATCGGCGGGCTGCGGAGGTATGTCAATAAGATCAAGCCGAATTTCGTGGAAGGCGGCCGTTTTGCTTGGCTGCAAAGCACTTTCGAGGCCTTCGAGAGCTTCCTTTTCGTCCCCGACGAAACAACCAAACAAGGCTGCCAAATCCGCGACGCCATCGACCTGAAACGCACCATGATCATCGTGGTCATGGCACTGATGCCCGCCCTACTGTTCGGCATCTGGAACATCGGCTACCAGCATTATTTGGCTATAGGTGAGACGGTTAGCTTCTGGTATATGCTCGGCTTCGGCTTGACCAAGGTGCTGCCCGTCATCGTGGTTTCCTACGTCACAGGCTTGGCCATCGAGTTCGCTTTTGCGCAAATCAGGCATCATCAGGTCAATGAGGGCTTTTTGGTCACGGGAATGCTGATTCCCTTGGTGCTACCACCTGATATTCCCTTATGGATGGTCGCGGTAGCCACGGCCTTCGCCGTCCTCATCGGCAAGGAAGCCTTTGGCGGCACGGGCATGAACCTCGTCAATCCCGCACTACTGGCCCGCGCCTTCCTGTTTTTCGCCTATCCCTCGGTGATGTCGGGCGACAAAGTCTGGATTGCCGACCAACCCGACGCCTTCACGGGGGCCACGCCGCTCGGCATTCTCGCCAACGGCGGCACAGAATTGCCTTCCGCTTGGACGATGATATGGGGCGGCATCCCAGGTTCTATGGGTGAAACATCGATAATCGCGATTGCACTCGGCGCGATTTTGCTGTTATTTACGGGCATCGCCAGTTGGCGCATTATGCTGTCAGTCATTGCAGGCGGTATCGGTATGGGATTGGTTTTCAACGCTATCGGTGCCAACTCCTATATGCAACTGCCGTTCTATTACCACCTCATCATGGGTGGTTTCGCTTTCGGTGCAGTCTTCATGGCCACTGACCCCGTCACGGCTCCGCAAACCAACACCGGCAAATGGATTTACGGCCTACTCATCGGCATCTTCGCCGTGATGTTGCGCGTGCTCAACTCGGCCTACGCCGAAGGCATGATGCTCGCCATCCTGCTGATGAACTGCTTCGCGCCCCTCATCGACCACTGTGTGATTGCCCGAAACATCAAAATGCGACAAAGACGCGCACTCGCTCACCACAAAACTGCCAAACAATGAAACGCGACATTAACAGCAACGGTTATATCTTTTTGTACTCCACCGTTTTAGTGGTTATCGTGGCTGCTTTACTCACGGCGGCGGCACTTTGGCTCCAACCTTATCAGCAGCGCAACAAGGAGAACGAAAAACGCGCCATGATTTTGGCAGCGGCAGGACTTGCCGACGGCACCATCACTTTCCGCGACGGCGACTTGCCCGTCTATCTCGTCAATGACTCTATCACCGTGATTCCCATGCAGGGAAAAGGCCTTTGGGGACCCATTTGGGGCTATTTCGCCATCGCCCCCGACGGCAGTACGATTATAGGTGCCAACTTCGACCACAAATCCGAAACCCCCGGACTGGGCGGCGAAATCACTACGGAGAAGTTCCAAAGCCAATTCAGCGGCAAACAAATCCGTGAAAACAACCGCCTCAAACCCATCGAATTCGACGCCATCACGGGAGCCACAAAAACCTCAGACGGCGTTAAAGAAATGATTGACAATACTTTGGAGGCATATGCGGCATTTCTGAATAAAATGAAAACCACAAGCAGATGAAATAATTTTATATCATATAATTTTATATCATATAATTTTATTACATTTGCAGAAAATTTCAAAAGATGAACATACCATTCGCATACGGAAAAATTGTGGAAGATGCCGATTTCACCGACAGGACGGACGAAACTGCGCATTTGATGGGTAATTTCCTGTCGCTCACCAACACGGCCATCATTTCGCCCCGACGCTGGGGAAAGTCGTCGTTGGTGGCAAAAGCCATCAAATCAGCTGCAAAAGAGCAGAAAGACATTCTGTTTGTGAGGATGAACATCTTCAAATGCGACTCACCCCAAGAATTTTACAGCCTTTTCGCAAAGAAAACGATGGAGGAAATATCCACTTCGGCAGAGTCGCTGCTTTCCAATGCCAAGGAGTTCATTTCCAAGTTGTTGCCCAAACTGACCATCTCAGACCCGCTAAGCCAATATGAAATCGCTTTGGGTGTGGATGTCAAAAACACCCCCATAGGAGAGGATATTCTGGACTTGCCTCAACAAATTGCCACGAAAAAGAAGAAAAAGGTGGTCGTTTGCATTGACGAATTTCAGCAAATTGGAGAGTATCACGACACTTTGAAATTTCAAAAGACGCTCCGCAGCCATTGGCAGAACCATCCTGATGTGGCCTATATACTCTACGGCAGCAAAAAGCACATGATGCTGCATATTTTCGGCGAATACAGCAGTCCATTTTACCGCTTCGGCGACATGATGTTTCTCCCGAAAATCGCCAACGAGGAATGGAAAAAGTACCTTGTCGTCAGATTTAAGGAATCGGGGAAATCCATCACACCTGAGCTTGCCGGATACCTTGCAGAACAAGTGGAAAACCATCCTTACTATGTGCAACAACTCGCTCAATACACTTGGCTGCGCACCTCGGATGTTTGTTCAAAAGACATCGTTGACCATGCTTTACAAGCCATGTTGGATTCGTTCAACTTGCAGTTTATCAACCTAATGGATACGCTTACGGAAAAACAGCGGAATTTCCTTTGCGCGATTAGCGAAGGTGCGAAAAAACTTTCGTCCGTCGAAATGCTCCAACGCTATCAGTTAGGCACCAGCGGAAACCTTCGCATCCTAAAAGACGCTTTGAGAAAACGCGACCTTATCGATGTGACGGGGAAAGACATCCAAATCCAAGACCCGATTTTGAAACGGTGGATTATTCAAGAATACTCAAAAATGTAAACTAGCAATGGCGAACCCAAAGAAACTCCTAATAGAACCCCTACGAAAAACGAATCCCGTCACCGTGCTGGTGCTGGGCATCTGCTCATGCCTCGCCGTGACCGCACAACTTAAACCCGCCTTGGTGATGGGTGCCTCCGTGACCGTGGTGACGGCACTCTCCAACTTCATCATTTCCTTGTTGCGCAAAGGCATCCCGTCACGCATCCGCATCATCGTGCAACTTGTTGTGGTGGCTACTTTGGTCATTTTGATTGACCAGTTCTTGAAAGCTTTCGCCTACGATGTCAGCAAGCAACTTTCTGTGTATGTTGGGCTTATCATCACCAACTGCATCATCATGGGGCGTTTGGAAGCCTTTGCCTTGTCGCATGAACCTTGGGAATCTTTTTTGGACGGATTGGGCAACGGATTGGGTTACAGTTTGATACTCATCATTGTAGCTTTCTTCCGCGAGTTGTTTGGCTCAGGGACATTGTTAGGTTACCAAGTCATTCCACAATCCTTCTACGAGGCTGGCTATCAAAACAATGGCTTGATGATTTTGCCTCCTATGGCACTCATCGTGGTCGGCATCATCATCTGGATTCAGCGTACCCGAAACCCCGAAATGCAGGAAAACAACCAAAAATAAACGGCCATGGAACTCTTCAACCTTTTCATCAAATCGGTCTTTGTGGACAACATGATCTTCGCCTATTTCTTGGGCATGTGTTCTTATTTGGCTGTGTCGAAGACCGTCAAGACAAGCGCAGGCTTGGGTTTGGCTGTGACTTTCGTGTTGGTCGTTACCGTTCCCATTAACTATTTGGTGAACAAATACTTATTGGCTCCGGGTGCTTTGGCGTGGATGAGTCCGAAACTGGCTTCCCTCGATTTGAGTTTTCTCACATACATCCTTTTCATCGCCATCATCGCGGCCATTGTGCAGATTTTGGAAATGATTATTGAGACTTTCACGCCGTCGCTGTATTCTGCCTTGGGCATTTTCTTGCCTTTGATTGCCGTCAATTGCGCCATTTTGGGTTGTTCTTTGTTCATGCAAGAACGTGGTTTTGGCAATGTGGGCGAAGCGGCGGTTTTCGGTCTTGGCTCGGGCCTCGGATGGCTTTTGGCCATCGTTGGCATTGCCGCCATTCGTGAGAAACTGCGCTACTCGAAGATTCCCAAAGGCCTTCAAGGCGTGGGCATTTCGTTCATTATCACCGGATTGATGGGTATTGCTTTTATGGCGTTTATGGGAATAAAACTTTAAGCGTATGAATCTCACCACTACCCTAATATTAAGCATCTCCGTTTTCCTCGGCATTGTGCTGCTGCTCGTTGCCCTATTGCTCATTGTGCGTAATAAACTGATGCCCAAAAGCAATGTGAAAATCACCATCAACGGGGAAAAGGAACTGGAGGCTTCATCAGGCAATTCGTTGATGGCCACTTTGGCTGACAATCAGGTGTTTCTGCCTTCGGCCTGTGGCGGCAAAGGGAATTGCGGCCAATGCAAATGCCGCGTGGTGGAAGGTGGCGGCAGCATTTTGCCCACCGAAGTCGGTTTCTTCTCGCGCAAGCAAATCCAAGAGCATTGGCGCTTGGGGTGCCAAGTGAAGGTGAAGGAAGACTTGAAAATCTTGGTGCCACAGTCGGTTTTGGATGTCAAGGAATATGAATGTACGGTGGTCAGCAACCGCAATGTGGCCACCTTCATCAAGGAGTTCAAGGTGCAACTGCCCGAAGGCGCACACATGGACTTCATCCCTGGCTCATACGCCCAAATCCGCATCCCGAAATTCAACCTCAGTTATGCCGATTTCGACAAGGAACTGATTGGCACTGAATATCTTCCCGCTTGGGAAAAGTTCAAGATGTTCGACCTGCGCTGCACTAATACCGAGCCTACCATCCGCGCCTATTCCATGGCCAACTATCCCGCCGAGGGCGACGTGTTCATGCTGACGGTGCGCATTGCCACACCGCCGTTCAAGCCTGACCGTTCCGGCTTTATGAATGTCAATCCGGGCGTGGCTTCGTCCTATATTTTCTCTTTGAAGCCCGGCGACAAGGTGCTGATGTCGGGACCTTTCGGCGAGTTCCATGTCAAGGAGCATAAAGACACGGGACGCGGGACTGCAGGACGCGAGACACAACTTCCCGAAATGATTTGGGTTGGAGGTGGTGCTGGTATGGCTCCTTTGCGGGCACAAATCATGCACTTGACGCGCACTTTGAATGTCAGAAACCGCGAAATGCACTATTTTTACGGTGCCCGCGCCTTGAACGAGGTTTTCTATCTGCAAGATTTCCTGCAACTTGAACAGGATTTCCCCAACTTCCATTTCCACCTCGCCCTTGATCGCCCCGACCCCGCCGCATATGCTGCTGGAGTGCCCTACACGGCTGGTTTCGTGCATAATGTGATGTACGACACTTATCTAAAAGACCACAAAGCGCCCGAAGACATCGAATACTACATGTGCGGTCCTGGCCCGATGAGTGCCGCCGTGGTCAATATGCTTGACAATCTGGGTGTTGCGCCAGAAAACATCCTTTACGACGACTTTGGCGGCGGTGCGCCAAAATAAAAAAAAGACGGCGTTTCCACCGTCTCTACGTTTAATCCCAAGAACAAAATCAGAATTGCTCGACGATGCGCTGCTGCACCTCGCGAAATTCCTCCTCACTCATGTGAAGATGTTCCTTCCTGAAGTCCATGTCGCCCTCTTTCGAAATCGGGATGAGATGGATGTGGGTGTGAGGCACTTCCAGTCCGATGACAGCCATGCCAACGCGCTTGCATGGCACGGCTTTCTCGATGGCCTTAGCCACCTTTTTGGCAAAAACCATCATAGAGGCAATCTCATCGTCCTCCAAGTCGAAGATATAGTCGTTTTCACGCTTGGGTATCACCAAAGTGTGGCCTTTCGCCACGGGATTGATGTCCATGAAAGCGAAGAAACGGTCGTCCTCTGCAATCTTGTAGCAAGGAATCTCGCCATGCACTATTTTTGTGAAAATGGTGGCCATGTTTGTCGGATTTGGCTCCGTCGCCCACTTGCTTGCCCAACAGTCCTTGCCCGATGGGAGAATTGATGGAAAGCTTCCCTTCCTTGAAATTGGCCTCTTTTTCTGGGACGAGTGTATAGCTCATCAGCATATTGGCCTTGAGGTTTTTCAGCTTGACGGTGGAATAGAGCAGCACCTTCGATGTGTCCATTTTTGACTCGTCGAGGATTCTTGCATTGAAAATGAGGTCTTGCAACTCAGCAATCTTGGCTTCGAGAAGCCCTTGGGCTTCCTTGGCTGCGTCATATTCGGCGTTTTCGGAGAGGTCGCCTTTGTCGCGGGCCTCCTGGATAGCCTGTACGATGCGCGGACGCTCGCGGAGAATCAGGTTGTCAAGCTCGTCCTTCAGTTTTTGCATCCCTTCCGAGGTAAAGTATTTGATCTCTGACATGATAGTGTTTTGATTTGGTTTCTAACAAACTGCAAAAAAGAGACCCTTACCGAAATAAGGGTCTTCTTTTGACTTGCGACTGCAAAGGTACGAATAATTTCGATACCAGTGGCGTTTTATCAGAAAATAATTCTCACGCCCACGCTGTGATGGCCTTTGAAGTTGTAGGTGTCCCTAAAGGCGTAGTCAACAGCGATCTTCATTCCGTTCTCTTCCTTCGACAGCGGAGCTTGCACCGAGAGGCCGGCGTTCAGTCCTCTGTTGAAGTTCATACAGTCGGGGCTGGTTTCAACACCACCCTTGGCCCAGATGCCGTTTTCGTAGGTGTAGCCGGCGCGGAGCATGAGGATGTCTTTCCAGTTGTACTGCAATCCGAGGGTGATTTGGTCTTTCGTGAACGAGTTGGAGCAGAAGTTGCCGGCCATCGTCAGCCTCGAAGTCTCGCCAAGGATGAAATCGTAGGCGGCTGCGATGCTCAACTGGGTGGGCAATTCAAACTCGTCGGCGCGTTGCACGATGGTGAACTGGTTTTGGCTGCCCTGTACGAGGAAGGCCCTGAATGAGAGTCCGTCGCCCGAGAATTTCATCGTGGGTCCGATGTTCTTCAGCGTGATGCCGAAGTGAACGTTGTCGAACGGGCCAGTGACATACTGGATGCCAGCATCGAGGGCAACGCCAACGCCCGACATGTCCTTAATCGACTCGCTGATGATCTTCAGGTTGAAGCCGCCGCTGATGCTGTTGGAGAACGACTTGGCGAAGGCCAAGTTGATGTTCAGCAGGTTGGGCTTGAAGGTACCCAACGTGTAGGGGTCGGGGTTCTCAAAAGTGGTAATCGGAATCTCGCCGATGCTGAATGTCATCATGGAGAGGCCGAGGGCGCTTGTTTCGCCAACGCGGGCCAACACACCGAACGACGACACGCGAATGTCGGCACCCGAGCCAACGAGCCAGCTCGTATGGGTGAAATTCATGTCGAGCTTGTTGACTGAGGTGATGCCAGCCACGTTGCCGAAGATGGCTTCGACACCATGGACTTTCGACATTCCTGCATTGCCCCATCCCGCCGAGGCGGCCCACGGGTTAATCAACAATTCGGCTGCGCCAGCTTGGCCTGAACGGTCTGGGTTGCCCGCAAAGGCGGTCGAAAAGCCAAGGAGGGCAACCAGCATCAACGTTATATTTCTAAATGATCTTTTCATGATTGTTACAATTTAAATGGTTAGCAATTACAAAGTTTAGAAGGTGTTCAGGTCAATCTTGCGCATTGCTCCGAAGAACTTGACGGTTCTTTCGCCTCCGCTCTCATAGTCTTTGACATGGATGAGATAGAATCCGCTGGCGATGGGCGTGTTGGCATAGTTGGTCAAGTCCCAATCGATGCTGGGGTCGTCATTGTCCTTTTGGAACTGGCGGATCTTCGTTCCGTTGAGCGTGTAGATAGTGACAACGCAGCGGCGAGGCAGGTTGGCAATCTTCACACGGTTGGTCAGCGCGTTGCCTTCGTATTCTGAATAGGCGTAGTACGGGTTGGGCACCACGGTAATCAGGTTGAGGTCTTCGTCGGCCTTGACGGGTTCATTCAGCGAGGGTGCCATGCCCTTGATGGAGAACTGGTACTTGGGATACAAGTTGTTGATCATAAGGTTCCCCTTGTTTTCTTTCAACTGTATCGGAGCGTAGCCTTGTGCGTAAGGCTTGGCCAAACGGATGCGGATGCGGCAGGCATTGTCTTCAGGCAGCCATTCCGTGCCTTCGATGCCCATGGGCATACCAATCCACATGACCAACTTGTACAATTCGGGGATGAACACGTCGTCGACCTTGTCGGGAAGGCTTTGGATGGTATCCAACGCCCTGAGCAATTGCGCGCCAGCGTCATAGGCGGGGATGGAGAACACAACGGGCGGATCGATGGGGTCGGTTGCCACACCGCCGTAGGCGACGCTGTCCATGCGCCAGATGTACACGAAGTGCTTGCCTCCCATCACAGGCTCGTCGTCAACACCGTATTGGCGGATGATTGACGGGTCGAGCAGTTGTGCCTCGTCGTAACTTGCATTATCGATGGTGGATTTCAACAGCTTGGTGGGATTGAACAACATGTCGCGTCCGTTCATGTCGGCCAAATAAGAGTCTTCACCGAAAGCCACATTGAGGCGGACACCGCTTTCCACGTCGATGACATAGCCCGGGAACCAACCCATACCTTGAGCAGAAATGTAGTTGGCATCCTCTTCGTTGCTACTGACGTTGGCAGGATTGGTGGCATTGGCCCAATCGCTGAACACTTGATCATTCTTGGTATAAGGATTACCATTCTTGTCGACAGAGGCGTGCTTTCTCAGGAAGAAGCGCTTTGCTCCGCCTTCTGTGAGGTTCTTGTCGAGACCCATTTCAATAACGGGGCAACGCGTCCATTTCGACTTGTCGGCGGTTAAAACGATGTCAACGCTCGCGGTCTTCTTGAAACATTCTTCTTCGTAAACCGAAGGTGCCTCAACTCTCGGTCCGGGGTTGGTGTTGAAGCCTTGCTTTGTCGAGGAGCACAAGATGGAGGGTGCCCATGTGCCGTATGCAATCTTCTCAAAGTTCTGGTTCGGGTCCCAAGGCTTGCTGGAGCCGTGACCATACTTGTCGGACTTCATGTCATAGTCGTTGTTGCTCGGGTTGTCCATGTCGCTCACCGTACCCGAACGGATCCAGTTAAGCACCGACGACACTGAGCCTGCGATACTGGTGATGTCCTTGTCTCGAATACCATCGAGCCAACGCTCAGTCGGCTTCTCAAATTCGATGGATGAGGTGATGACACCGTTGTTGGGTTCCACAACAGCCTCATGGTCATGCCACTCAACCAGATTGCCAGCTGCATCTTGCGTTTCGTAATAGTATTGGCCGACCCAAATCCTACCGATTTCGTATGGCTGGTTGATGGTGACGGAGATACCTCTGTCGATGAACATCTTCTCGTCGCCAAATGCAGTGGTGGTGTCGCTCACGAAGATGGAGTCGTTGGAAAGGTCTTTGAGATACCAGTGCGAAACCATCCTTGCTGCGGAGTCGCCCCTGATTTCGCTGTTGCCAGTCACGTTGTGGGTATATACTTGGAACAGCGTGTCGAACCAAAGTTCATAATCCCTTTCCTTCACATTCAACGGGTCGATGATCTTGACATCGATCGGGCCATAGCCAGGCTCATAGGTCGGATGGTAGTCGATGGGGTAGGCCTCGTTGCCAAGTTGGACGGAGGAATTAGCGGGATTCTTGCTGAGGATGAGGTCAACGGATTCTTTTGACAGCTCAAGCTCGTTGCCGCCATTGCCAAGACCCACGATGCGCGTGATGGCTGGTCTGTCGCCATAGTTGGCGTTCAACATCGTTCCGTTAATGGTCTTGTGAGGCACGGCTGAATAGCATTGGATGTTCTTTCTGCCCTCGAGGTAAACCTTCTTTTGACCCATCAGTCCGTTCTCAACACCGAATTCGGTGGTATAGGGAGCGTAGTTGTTGTAGGCGTAGGCCACGGCCATATAGTAATAGGTCTTGTGGTTCACCAAGGTCGGGTTGTCGCTGGTGGAGAATTTGTCGTCAGTAACGACGAAACTGTGGGTGATGCCGTTGTCGGAACCATCAACCCTGAGCCTCGGAACGCTGGTTTGCAGCGATTCGTCATACTCATAGTTGATGAGGCGGGTCACATTGTTCCTGATGTCGCATTGGAACACGAGGCGAGCCTTGTCGGTGTCGGAAAGTTCGTCAGCACCCACTTCGCCATTGACAAGCTGGTAAACCTTGTAACCCTCAAAGCGGTAGTATCTGTCATACGGCACTTCCTCTTGGAGAGTGATTTCCGAAACGTGGTAGGTGGAGTCGCAGTCCATGCAAAGCACAGTAGTATCGCCGTCAATGATTTCAACGACGGGGAAGTACATCCATGTGGTGTCCTTCTTGAGGATGTTGTCGAAACGCGCTACCGGAATTTCCGGATCGAGTTCGATGTAGCCTTCCTTGTAGTTGTTGGAAACGGCCGTGTTCGACAGGTAGATGATGAGTTGTTGGTCGAGTTCGCGGATGGTAAGGTCGGGGGCGTTGGGGCCGTCGATTACCTTAAAGCAGTTGTCGAACAGGGATTGGCACTTGTCGTCGACTACGCGAAGCAGCTCGACAGAAGCCCATGCACCGCCCGAAGTGGCACGTGCCCACGGCACACCGAAGGTGATGTAGTTGACGGCACCCGGTTGCAATGTGAAGGGGCCTGCCGACTGCATGAAACGGCGGTCGCTCGGAGCGTTTTGGCATTGCTCTTCCGACCAATACTTTCCGTTGGTGTTGTATCCGCCGTTGGGGGCATTGCCACCTGTACCCCAGTTCCACGGGTCGGAATCGCCGGGGAACATGAAGTCGCATTCAGGGCCGACCACGTCTTCGCCAGAATAAGCGTTGCCGCCATATTGCATCTTCTGGTTGTTTTTCCAGATACCACGCAGATAGTTGTAGTATTGGGGAGCCGTCTTGGGGTCGCCGTTATCGGTGTCGGAGTTGTTGTGGTAAACGAAACGGCGCATACCGAAACGCTCGTCGTCAACGATGCCGTTTCCAAAGTTCACACCGTTGATGCTAAAGTCAACGATTTGGGTTGTGCCAACAGTATCGTACTCGAAGATGGAGTCGCCCGTAACGGGATCTATCTGCAAGAAGGAGATGTCGATGTTGTAAGTATATTTCGGGTTGTCCAAGCCGTCGGGGTCCATGTAGGGGCCTTGGAAGAAGTCGATGCCAATCGCAGGAGGCTGGTTGCCATAGGCTTCGGGCTGGCCGCTACCGTCAACGGAGGTGCCATTGTAGCCATAACCGAGTCCGCGGCCAACGTCGCAACCGACATAGTCGTCCCAGCCGTAGCCGAGGTCAACGTCGGTCCAAGGCGAGAAGTAGGTGCCCGTCAAGATGTAGGTCGAACGGTTGATGATCTCGTAGCTGTAGAATGTCATGTTGTTGATTTCGTCGTTGGTGGCGAAGGCGAAGGCTTGGGCGCGCACCTCGATACCGATGGCTTCACCGCCCGACTCGGTGTGGGAGGCACCCTTGTCGTTGAAGATCCACCAAAGGGTTTGGTCGCCCTTCAGCACTTGGTCGGCAAGGATGGAGCCGTGCACGGTGCCATCCAATTCCTCTTCCATGGTGGGAATCTTGGTGTGACAAAGTACATTGTCTATGTCGTAGTAGGGGTAGTCGCCAAGTTCCGGGTTGTAGTCGCCGTCGTTGTTCTTGTCGTAGAAGGGAGCAAGATACTTGCTGATGCCTGGGGGGTCTTCACCCGACCTTGTGGCAGGCCAGTTCTTGATGCTCGAAGGGATGGTGTAGCCCTCAACGTGTTTTCCAGCCGTTTCGTCCCAATTGAGGAGGAAGTCGTCAACATCGGCACGGTTAATCTTGAAAATCTTGTCCCAAGCGGCGCAGGTCACGTCTTCGATGGAAGCTCTGCCGTCGATGGTCAGCGGGCCAGTGTAGTAGTCGTTACCGACTTGGCGGAAACGCATTGCTGCACACTTGAGCTGGTTGTTGATGTCGACACCCGCAATCCAGAGCGAACCGGCAAACATTGAGGTGGCGGCGCCGTTTGAGGGAACGAAGTACTTGGAGCCTGTTCCCGAAGGAAGGTCCCACCACATGTCACCACCCGCATTGATACGGGTTCTCACATTGTTGATGTCGAGCCATTCGAAAGCTGACGAGGGAGCGCAACCAGCGGCGGTTTGGGCACGTTGGGCTTTGCTCGTGTCTTCATACTTGTAGACTTCAGCTTTTCCAGGAATCACAGCACTCGCGATTAGAAGTGCCGTAAGCAATAATCGAAATATATTCTTCATAATGTCAATAATTTATCGTTGTGGATTAGTTCTCGCGTTTAGAAGTTAAAGCTCAAGCCAACTCTGATTTGGCGAGGCGTGGAGTAGTTGCCGCCGCTGTTGACAAACAGTTGATACATTTGGATGTAGGCTTGCGGGTCAAGCTGGCTGTATATTTCACGTTGCCATTCGGGAGCGGAGAGATAGCCATCGTCGTCGGCGTTGCCGGTGGCGGCATACACGTTGGTGATGTTCATCGAGTTGAGCAGGTTCAACACTTGCAGATACACGTTCACGAAAGCGTCGCGGCCCGTCTTGCCTTCCTTGTTGCCGCCAAGGTTGAAGTTGAAGTCCTTGTCGACGCGGAGGTCAAACTTGAAGGAGGCCGGGATTCTGGAGCCATTGTAGGTGCCTTGCAGCAGGTTGTTGCCGCCCGAGATGGGTGACGAAACCGTACGCGAAGCGGTGAAGGGAGTGCCCGAACCGCCGCCGATGGTCAGCGCGAAGCCCGTGTTGGCCAAAAGCTGGATGGGAGCCTTGTCGCTGTTCTTGCGGTTGATGACCGGACCGTCATACTTCTTGCCGTCGGCGAAACGATAGTCGAGCACGAGGTTGAAGCCGTGACGACGGTCGGAGTTGGTCGGGAAGGTTGACCTCAGGTTAGGCACGCCTGCGGCAATCAAGGCCGAAGCAGTGGTGGTCGAAGAACCTGTCATGCTCGAGAATTGCAGCGTGTAGCTGGCACGGATACGGGCGTTCTTGGTTCTGCGGAGGTCGTATTCGGCGGTCAAACCTTTGACGGTACCGAAGTCGAGGTTGCTGAAGGAGTTGTAGGCCTTCGGGTAGGCACCGTTGAAACGGTACATCTGAATCATGTTGCGCAGCTCACGATAGTAGGCCGTGATGGTCAACGACGAGGTGTTGGTCACCTTCTGTGTGAAACCGAGTTCGTAGTCGATGGTTTGGGCAGGCTTCAAATCGGGATTGTCAATGGTGCCCGACACGTCATTGAAGTTGTAGTAATACAGCGGGCTGCAATAGTCGTCGCTGGAAGGACGCTGCGTCAGCACGTCGTAGTGGGCGAAGAACAAGGCCTCGTCAGAAATCGGGAACGAGAAGGAGATACGGGGCATGATGCTCCATGATGGGTCGTAATCCTTGAACGACTCCTTGTCGACTCTCTGTTGATTGGCTTCCTGGATCCAAGGCGAAACGCCGGTTCCCTTGTCGAGGATGCTCGGGTCGGAGATTTCGGCACCATCGGCGTTGAACCAAGTGTTGCCCTTGCGGTAACCCACGATTTCAGTCTTCTCAGAAATCTTGTTCACGTATGGGACATAGTCGTTGGCGATGTTGCTGGGCACTTCGGCATACGATTCGTCGTCAAGCTTGATTCTTCCGTTTTTGACGAGGTCGCCGACGGTGTGGAAGTTGTACAGCACGTACGGGTCTTTCAACACGTCTTGGTTGGCATCGTAGCGGTCGACACGGACACCGATGTTGAAAATCAGGTCCTTGAAGGCGAACTTGTCGGTGATGTAACCGGCCATGTAGATCGGCTGCAGGGCACCGATGGGACGGGTATATACCTTGTTCTCGTCGGTTTCGGTGAAGAAGTCGGTCAGCGACGGGCGTTCCGTCATCTTGTATTTCCTATGTCCGTCGTAGGTGTAGCCGTAGTAATAGACATAGAGGTTGCCGTCGCGGGTCAGCTCGTCGGCGGAGAACAGGCTCAGGTCGAGGCCGCCGTTAATCTTGCCCTTTTTGCGCTTGCCTTCTTCGTCGTAATATTCGACGGTGTTGTCGTCGAAGTCGTAAGTGTCGATAAGGATGAACTCGGTACCGTCGGCGGGAAGCCCCATGGCTTGGCGCAATCTCTTCGAAAACACGTATTCTGCACTGGCGTCATGCAGCCTATGATACCTCACCGTGTCGACGAAGCCGTCGTAGCTGGTGGCGTAAGGATTGGCCATGTCAAGTTCCTTGACGTGGAAGTTGACCATGTCTTGCATCAACGTCCAATAGTTGGAATTATAGGAGATGGCAGCCTGGTTTTGTTGCTCATATTGGAAACCCAGCTTGATTTCGTGGCTGTTGTCGCCTTTGCCGAGGGTCATGGCCACGTTTGCGTTGAAGGCAATCTGGTCCGAAACGCTCTTGCTGTAGGCGGCTTGGATGGTTCCCGGAACAGCATACAAGCCATAGACGTAACCCGGGGAGATGCCGTTATACAAGCCGTTGTTCAGGGTGATGTTGGATTTGCTGTCAAAATAGCCGTATGCGCCGTAAGGTTTGTAAAGTTCGAAATAATTCTCGACATAGGTGGCTAAAAGCGGGTTGAATTCGGAACGGGTGAACTCCACCAAAGTGTCGTAGTCCCATGAATTGAGCACATAAACATTGGTAAAGTTTTGACGATTCTCCGCGTCGCCGTCAACGATGACACCTTCAACGCTGCCTCCGGGGGAATAAGTGGAGGTTTTGTAGGTGCGGAACTTGCCCAAGTTGTTGTAGGCAAAGAGGTTGTCCCACAAGTCCGGATCGCCCGATTCCGACATCACACGGGTGTAGTCGGCTTGCAGGCTGTAGTAGAAGTTGGAAATCAGCGAAGTGCTTTCGGGATCGGTGGGGAAACGATGGGTGAAACGCACATAGCCACGATAGGTGCCGGTCTTGCTCAGATAGTTCTTGTCGGTATTGAAATAATACTGGCTGCGGTTTCTGGCATAGTGTCCGTCGCGCTGGTAAACCGATCCGCCAATGGTCAGGTTGGTGTTCTTGCCAGTGCGGACGTTGAAGTTGCCGGTAATGTTGATGTTTCTGTTCGACGAGTTGTTGAGGAAGCGGGTGTGCACAAGATCGTCCTTCGTGGTGTAGGCAGCGGTTTGGTAGGTGCTGAATCCCAAGCCCGTCAGGGTAAGAGGATTGCCTTGGATATTTTTCTGCCATTCGTCGTCGGCATGATAGAAACCGGTGGCCGAGAGCGAGCCGTACTTGTTGTAGTTGAAGTCGGCAGCGAGGAAGAAGCCAAGCAGGGCTTCCTTTTCTTCGTTGCCTTCGGCATCCTTTTTCTTGACCATGATGAGCGGTCCTTGCAGGCTGGCGCCAACACGGCTGTGTCCGTAGCCTTCAACGGACTGTTCCACTTCGATGCCACCGCCCCAAGTGCGGCTGGGGCCTTTGGTGGTCATGTTGATGATACCGCCCATGGCATCGCCATATTGCGCAGGGGTACCACCGAGGATGACGTCCACTTGGTCGATGGCGCCTTGCGGGACGCTGGCGCTGCCGATGACCTTCACACCGTCGATGTAATAGACGGCACCTTCACGCGAACCGCGGATGGAGCCGACCTCACCGTCTTGCGAGAACACGCCACCGACGCTGGAGGCAACGCCTTCAGCCGAGCGATTGGGCAGTTTCGCGATTTCGTCTGCAGTGATGGATGCACCAGAGGTCGTGTTGTCCTTCGAGATCAAAGGAATCTCGTAGTCGATGATGGTGACTTCACCAAGATTGATGGCACCACTGGGCATCTTGATGTCGTAGTAGGTGATCTTGTTGGCCGGAATCACAATGTTGTTCACTTGGAACGGATTGTAGCCAATGCAGCTCGCCTTCAGGGTGTAGGTTCCCGGAGGAATCGGGTTGATGTCGTAGTTACCGTCAAAGTCGGAGGATGCACCTCCCACTTGCGATCCGCCCTTTTCAACAATGACGTTTGCAAATGGTACCGCTTCTCCTGATTCGTCGGTAATCTTGCCTTTGAGTCTTCCTTGCGCCTGAGCCATGGTCATCGTGCAGGTGGCCAAAACTACGGCAAGGGTCATTAGTAAATTTTTAAACATACCTTGAAATTTTATGTAATACTACTTTATTTAGTGCATTAAAAGTCGTCAAAATTACAACCTTCTTTGAAAGTACGCAAGAAAAATCATCTTTTTGGATGTTTTTTTTCTTCCAAAAAAAGTCTTACAATTTATATTTCGTTGAATGTTAGCCATTTATAAAAAACACCAATTTTGCTTTTTTTTCTTTGTTTTTCATCGTCCTACACCTTATTAATATTAATGCGCTTCTACGAGGAGAAGAACGGATTCGATTTTTGCTTGCGTCGCATCCGCTCCGCGTGCCGCTTGTCCTTCTTGATCATCTTCTTCGTCTTTTTGGCTTGGTGCTTGTAGTGCGCATCCTTGGCTTTCTTGTATTGCCTCTTGCTCTGCTTCTCCATCTTCTCCATTCGCCTTTCGGCCTTGCGCTGCGCCCGCGATGCCCGCGACGAGGCACACGAAGCAAAAAGAAGCAATGCACTGAGCATCAAGCAAATCCACGCAGTTTTTCGTTTCATCATGACTGGGTTTGGGGGACAAAGATAAGTATTTTTCCATTAAAACATACTTTTTTTCCGCAAAATGCGTTTCTTTGGCATGATGAAACACTCGCGATTACACCTATTAATATTAATGTGCGCCTTGCCCTTCTTGCACGGTTGCGAGAAATTTTCGGCAAACCCCAACCGCCCAATCCTGCCATATCCCATCACCATTTACCCTTACGAGATGCAATACCAAAACCTGCACGCCATTGGCGGCTGGGTTTACATCACCTCCGAAGTGGAAAGCACGAGCCGTGGCATCATCGTTTTCCATACGCCAAGTGCGGATAACATTGAAAACCAGTTTGTTGCTTACGACCGAATGCCCCCCAATCATCCTGATGCCTGCGCCGACAGCCTTGGCAACACGACGCGACTGGTTGTTGATGGCGGCTGGGTAATCGACCGATGCAACAACGCCTACTACAACATCCTGAACGGGCAAATCATCGTCAGCGACGACTTCGACATGATGCCCAAGTTCTCCCTCGACAGTGCCACAATTTTCCCCCTCATCCAATACCACACCACTTTCGACGGAAACAAACTGGTGATTAGCAACTAATTGCGACTGTTTTCGGATTCCATGACACTGCTCTGCTGCTTGATGGAGGCCTGATGGATGGCCTCAAAGATTTCAGTAACAAGCTCAGTGTCAAGACCTAAATCCGCACCCGTGGCCACATGCTCGGCGAGGATTTTCTTCCAGCGGTCCATCTGCACCACGGTTACGTTGTGGCTTTTCTTGTATTCGCCAATCTGAGCACTCACCTCCATACGGCGGGCTAATAGTTGCAACAACTCATCATCAATGTCATCAATTTCGCTGCGAAGGTTGGCGAGGTCGCGCTCCGTATTGCTTGAGTTCTTGGAGCGGAAGGTCAGGTTGGAGAGCAATTGTTTCAGTTCCTCCGGCGTGATTTGCTGCTTGGAGTCGGTCAAAGCCTCGGCAGGATTAATGTGACATTCTATCATTAATCCATCGGTGGCGAGGTCAAGGGCCTTTTGTGCCGTGGCTTGAAGCAAATCACGATTGCCGCAGATGTGGCTCACGTCGGTGATGAGCGGCACATTCAGTCTTTGCGTGAGTTCAATCGGGATTTCCCACATCGGGAAATTGCGGTACGGCGACTCCTTATAATAAGAGAAGCCGCGATGGATGGCCGCCAAGTGCTTCACGCCCGCCTTTTGGAAACGCTCGAAGGCACCGAGCCAGAGGTTCAAGTCAGGCGAAACAGGATTCTTGATGAACACGGGCACATCCACGCCTTTCAAAGCATCGGCCAACTGCTGCACGGAGAACGGATTGACGACCGTGCGGGCTCCTATCCATAGCGCATCGACCTCGTATTTCAGAGCCAACTCGACATGGTTGGGTGTAGCAACTTCGGTCGCCGTGGGCAAACCCGTTTCGCGCTTTGCCTCACGGAGCCACACCAAACCTTCCTTTCCTATGCCCTCGAAAGCGTCGGGGCGGGTGCGGGGCTTCCAGATGCCGCCTCGGAGGAACTTTACTTCTGGGATTTTGGCCAAGGCTTGGGCTGTGGCGAGGATTTGGGCTTCGCTTTCTATGCTGCAGGGGCCGGCGAGGATTAGGGGAGTTGCGCTGTGTATGCGCAGGGGTTTCGTCCTATCGGACTCCACCGCCTGCTTAATATCCTGCGCCCCTACGGGGCTATGGGGAGTGGCCATGTTGCTATTGGCAGGGGTTAAAACCACCTGCTTAATATCCTCCGTCCCTACGGGACTACCGAAGCCATTTTTCTCTAAAACACGGAATGATGCCGCATTGGATTCATATACCTTCGCCACAATTCTATCCAATGACAATTCATTAAACACAATCCTGCAAACTCTGGACACGGCTTCCGTTGCAATGCCTCTCGACCAATACTCAGTGAGCAACATATATCCGATTTCGCCCTCAGCAGCATTCTCCGCATTGCGTTCAACCGAAATGCTCCCGATGATTTTTCCATCCACAACGATGGCACGGAAAACCCCGTTTTTCCCTTCGTTTAACTGCACCATATTGAGCCACCAATCGGCATCGGCATTAGTATATGGATTCGGCAAACGATCGGATAAATAAGTTCTGTCAACGGCATTGCACAAGGCAATTAATTCGGCTTTGTCATCATTTGTCCAGTATTTCAGTATTATATTCATTTTCAACCTTTTTAATCAGTGTTGCAAAGTCCCGTAGGGACGACGGACAATAGGCAGGCGGTGGAATGCAATGGAACCCCTGCCGACAAACGAAACCACCATTCCGATGAACCCCGTAGGGGTGACAGGATACTGACCGTTCAATCGCCAAATGCATACCGCTCATCAAAATCAACTCCATAACCTTCCAAAATCGTCCTATATTCCTCTCGATATGTATGTGTTTTATGGTGCTCAGCCTGCGTAAGTATATATTTCGTCGTCCGTTCCATCAATGATGGACTGACGCTGAATGCCCCATACCCCTCTTGCCATTGGAAAAACTCATAATATTCATCCACCGTTTTCAACCATTTGCTGCTTTTCGCTTTGATGTTGCGCACAAAATCCGACAACGCAACCGTTTTTGGCAATGTTGTCAGAATATGGATATGGTCGGCCATACCACCAATCACAAATGGAATCCCGCCTTCATCACGGATAATGCCTCCGATATATTGGAACACACGCTCTAAATCCTCATCACGCATGATGATACCCGTGCTTTTCGTGTGGAAAACGATATGGGTGTTCAATTGTGTGTATGTGTTGGCCATTGTTTGTTGGTTTTGCCGTTTTTTTATCAGCAGGGATTCCGCGATGCTCCATCGCCTGCCTAATATCCACCGTCCCTACGGGACTTTGCAAAAGTACAACATTTTCAAACCCACATTGCATTTTTTTTCGTTACTTTGCACATTATTTCATTAGCAAAAAAGAAAATCATCATACAATGAAAAGAGTAGAAATCAAGCAAGCCTTGCAGATGCAAGCCTCTGACAATGAGATTACTGTGATGGGCTGGGTGCGCAACAAGCGCGGCAGCAAAAACGTGGCCTTCATCGCCCTGAACGACGGCTCCACCATCAACAACCTGCAACTGGTCATCGACCTGAACGTCATCCCCGAAGAGAATCTGGCCTTGATGCACGCCGGCGCGTCACTGTGGGCCAAGGGTGTGTTGGTCGCCTCGATGGGCAGCGGTCAGGCCGTGGAACTTTCGGTGAAGGAAATCGGGCTGTTCGGTCCCGCCAACCCCGACGAATACCCGCTGCAACCCAAGAAGCACTCCTTGGAGTTCTTGCGCGACATCGCCCACCTGCGTTTCCGCACCAACACTTTCGGTGCCGTGATGCGTCTGCGCCACGCTATGGTGTTTGCCATTCATAGGTTCTTCACCGAGAAGGGCTTCTACAATATCCACACGCCGCTCAGCACCGCCTCCGACTGCGAAGGTGCCGGCGAAATGTTCCAAGTGACCACCTTGGACTTGAACAACCCGCCTCGCAACGAGCAGGGCAACATCGACTTTAAGCAAGACTTCTTCGGCAAATCGACCAACCTCACCGTTTCAGGGCAGTTGGAAGGCGAGTTGGCTGCCACTGCTTTGGGCAAGATTTACACCTTCGGCCCGACCTTCCGCGCTGAAAACTCGAACACCACGCGCCACTTGGCCGAGTTCTGGATGATTGAGCCTGAGATGGCCTTCTACGACATCACCGACAACATGGATTTGGCTGAGGAGATGCTCAAATACTTGATTCAGTACGCTTTGGACAACTGCTTGGACGACCTCCAATTCCTCAGCAAACGCCTCCAAGACGAAGAAAAGGGCAAGAAAGAGGAAGAGAAATCCATGGAACTCATCAGCAAGCTGCATTTCGTGCTCGAGCATGAGTTTGTCCGCCTGACCTACACCGAAGCCATTGACATCCTGCGCAACTCGAACTACAACAAGAAGGGCAAGTTCCAGTATCCCGTGAACGGCTGGGGCGTGGACTTGCAGTCGGAACACGAGCGTTACCTCGTCGAGAAACACTTCAAGAAGCCCGTTATTTTGACTGATTATCCCAAGGAAATAAAGGCTTTCTACATGAAGCAGAACGAAGACGGCAAGACCGTCCGCGCCATGGACGTGCTCTTCCCTGGCATCGGCGAAATCATCGGCGGCTCGGAGCGTGAGACCGACCTCAACAAGCTCCTCACCCGCATGAACGAAGTCGGCATTCCCGAGGAATCCATGAACTGGTACTTGGACAGCCGCCGCTTCGGTTCCGTGCCACATTCTGGCTACGGACTTGGTTTTGAAAGACTTATGCTCTTCATCACGGGCATGGGCAACATCCGCGACGTGATTCCGTTCCCGCGCACTCCGAAGAATTGCCTTTATTAATTCGGAATTCGGAATGCAGAATGCGGAATAAAGGCCAAATCCAGCGTCGCATCGCGACATTCCGCATTCCACATTCCGCATTCATAATTTTATAGATAATGAACACCCAACGATTGACTCAAACCCAGCGGCAGGAACTGAAACTGTCGCCACAGCAGATCCAGCTGATGAAACTGCTGCAACTGCCCATTATGGAACTCGAGCAGCGCATCAAGGAGGAGCTTGAAATCAACCCGGCTTTGGAAGAATCGCACGAGCACGAAGACTATGACGACAACGAGCCAACCGTTGAAGACACCGACAACGGCGAGAACGACGACTACAACGACGAAGAAACCCATTTCGACAAGGACGAGGAATTCGACATCAACGACTACCTACCCGAGGAGGACTTGGACGATTATTCCTACAAGTTGCAAGCCAACAACTATAGTGCCGACGACGATGCCTATGAGGCTCCCATCGTCAACGAAGAAACCTTCCAAGACTATCTGAACCAGCAACTTGCATATCATGACTTGTCAGATGAGCAACTCGTCATCGGGGAATACATCATCGGCAACTTGGACGACAACGGCTACCTGAGCCGCCCCATCCCCAACATCGTGGACGACCTGCTCTTCACGATGAACCTCGAAACCACCGAGAAGGAAGTGGAAACCGTACTCCACATAGTGCAACAGCTTGATCCTCCGGGAATTGCCGCACGAAACCTACAAGAATG
>ONVP01000203.1 GCA_900321315.1 uncultured Bacteroidales bacterium | reverse complement strand
AAACCTGTTTTTTCTGCTCAAGTTCGCCATTACCTGTAATAACAATCTTTCTATCGGCAAAATCATCAGTATCAAAACCGATATATATGGTTTTCCCGTCACTGTCATCTTTATTCCAGGAAAAAGGAATATCGTTATAATCAAAAAAACCAGCCAGATTAAATATCCACTTGCACTTTTCCGGACTCTCTATAATGAAGCATGGTTTTTCAACCCTGGTTCTGACGATTCCAAGTTTTTCAACTTCCTGAACATATTTTTTCACAACGCTCCATAAATTTCTTTTTCCACTCTCTCCTGGGTAGACAGGAATATCCGGGGCAGAATTATCAGGAAGTACCTTTATTGAAGCAGGACATATGGTTAAAGTGCTTTCAGCATTTACACTCACCTTTCCATACCATCCGCATGGATAGGATATGTATTTCAGATATCCTACAAGATTAAAAACCCATTCCTTATTATATCTGTCTTCACCGACAAAAATAAAAAACGGAAAACTTCGCAGGACATCTGAATACAGGTTTTCCGAGGATGCATTTTTTATTAAGGAAGGCTTTCGCAATGAATACAGCTTTATATTCATTGACTGCAGTATTTCACTATTGATAACCAAACATCCGAAACGGTAACCATCCAAGACATCATTCCTGAAGAATTCATATTTATGATTGAAGGCATTAACTTGCCTTATACCCTTCCGGCAGGACAATCGGTGACCGTGACGGTAGAATTCCAAATAGCTCCCGGAAAAAGTGATTACCTTGCATACGACATCCAAGTACTGACTTCTTTAGGCGAACGCCATGTCACCGCAATGCTTAAGAAAACCTTCATTGATTTTGGTTTGACTATCGTTGGGTCGCCATATCAGTATATTGAAGATGAAAACGGTGCTGAAGGCATATTGCAAAACCGCAATTTCGGTTCACAGATTCCTGTCGAAATCTATTCCATCACCGAAGATGGCACAGATTATCTGACCATTGAGCCGCAATACCCATTGCCCTACACCTTGGAGCCTGTCGAATACTTTACCATCATGTTTTATGCTAATCCACAGGCCAAAGGATCAGTGGTGACTTCAGTATTTGTTGAATCAAGTGACGGTCAGCGTGAATTCGTGATTACTGTCAACGATGAACTGCTCAGCGTCACCGAACTCTCCGCCGAAGCCAAACTCTACCCCAATCCGACCACAGGCCAATTCACCGTGGAAGGCGCGAATGTGGAACGAGTGGAAGTGTATAACCTCGTCGGACAAAAAGTCCACCAAGCCGAAGGCAAAGTCATCAAGATTGACGCCACCGAATGGAACAAAGGCATTTATCTCGTCAATATCATTGAGGAGAATGGTGCCGTCGTGGCCAAGAAACTGGTGGTGAATTGACCTTGTTGTCGTGGTAGGGACGCGCCACGGCTCGTTTCTGCAACACAGACAAAAAAAATCCCGGGGCATGATTTGCGCTTCGGGATTTTTGTTATTTTTGCCACAACAAAATCAAACCATTATGAACAGCAAAACCATCATTCTCTCCGTTCTCATGCTTGCATCCATGAGCGCCTTTGCCCAAAAGCAATACACCCTGCAATCCCCCGACGGGAAAATCACCGTTACTGTCTCGGAGGAAGAGGTAGTTGAGATGAATTCCGAACAATCTGAGTATTGGTTATACTATTCCGTAAAACATGAGGAAACCGTCGTCTTGGACAAGTCGGAAATAGCCATGCAAATTGATAACGGCAAAACGCTTGGTGTTTCCTCCAAGCCATCCATCACTTCTGCCAAGACCAAATCCGTGAACCAAACCGTCAAGGCTCCTTTTTACAAGAGAGCCGAAATCCATGAACAATATAATGAACTGACACTCAGTTTTAAAGGCAATTATAAGGTAATTTTCCGCGCCTATGACGAAGGTGTCGCCTATCGTTTCCAAACTGATTTCAAAAAGCCCTTCAAAGTGGTTAGGGAAACTGCGGCTTTCAACTTTGACGAGGACTACACCGCCTGGATTCCATACGTCAACGCCCAAAAAGGCGACAGCGACTTCATCCAACAGCAGTTTTTCAACTCGTTTGAAAACACCTATACCGTCACGCCATTGAGCAAGATGGAACAAGACCGCTTGGCTTTCCTACCTTTGCTCATCGAACTCAAGGATGGCAAGAAAGCCGTCATCACCGAGGCTGATTTGGAAGATTATCCCGGGATGTATCTTCGCAACTCGTTGGGTTTAAAAAATCTGCATGCCGTTCACGCAGGCTATCCAAAAACAGAGGAGCAAGGTGGCCACAACAACCTGCAATATTTGGTGAAGGAACGCGAGTCATACATCGCCAAAGTCAAAGGTAAACGCTCGTTCCCGTGGCGTTGCCTGATTATCTCCGAAAACGACAAGGACTTGGCCGACAGCGACTTGGTCTATCTTTTGGCCTCGCCGAGCCGCATAGAAGATGTTTCGTGGATTCAGCCTGGCAAGGTGGCTTGGGACTGGTGGAACGCCTGGAATGTTTACGGTGTTGATTTCAAGGCCGACATCAACAACGACACCTATAAATATTACATCGACTTTGCCGCGCAGTACGGCATCGAGTATGTCATTTTGGACGAAGGCTGGACCGTAAACAAGCAGGCTGACCTCTTCCAAGTGGTGCCCGAAATCGACTTGGAGGAACTGGTGCATTATGGCCTTGAACGCAATGTAGGCCTTGTGCTTTGGGCTGGCTATGCCGCCATCGACAAGGACATGGAGCGCGTGTGCCAGCATTATTCCGACATGGGCATCCGCGGCTTCAAGGTCGATTTCATGGACCGCGACGACCAGAAAGCGGTGGAGTTCTATTACCGCATGGCCGAAACCGCCGCCCGCCACGAGCTTTTCATCGATTTCCATGGAGCCTACAAGCCTACAGGCCTCAACCGCACCTATCCCAATGTGCTCAACTTTGAGGGCGTTTACGGCCTCGAACAAGCCAAGTGGGACAACCATAGCGACCTTGTGACCAACGAAGTCACCATCCCCTTCATCCGCATGGTGGCCGGCCCGATGGATTACACCCAAGGCGCGATGAAAAACGCCAACAAACACAACTTCGCGGCCATTTACACCGAGCCGATGAGCCAAGGCACACGCTGCCGACAACTGGCTGAATACGTGATTTTTGAATCGCCGTTCAACATGCTTTGCGACAGCCCGAGCAACTACCTTAATGAGGACGAGTGCACCCAATTTATCGCCACCGTGCCCACCGTTTGGGACGAAACGGTAGTCATCGACGGCAAGGTGGGCGAGTATCTGGTTGTTGCGCGTCGCAAGGACTTCCGTTGGTATGTGGGTGCCATCACCAATTGGGAGGAGCGTGACCTTGTGGTCGATTTGTCGATGCTGCCCAATTTTGGAGCCAAGTCGGGGCACATCTTCCGCGACGGCCCTAATGCCAACCGTTCAGCCCGCGACTATGTGTCCGAAACCGTCCAAGCGATGGGCAACAAGGTGAAACTGCACCTCGCCAAAGGGGGAGGAGCGGTGATGATATTCTGAAACGATTTGTAAAACAGTGGATTATAGAATCACGACTCTTCGGCGAACTTGAGGTCCTTCACGTTGAGTTGCAGGGTGGTTTTGCCTTGCCAGGTGTTGTATTCGAGGTGGTAGCAAATGCTGAACGGATTGCCGTTGTGGACGCGGTCGAAGAGGTCGCCTTTCTGGAAGGCGATGCCCGACAAAGGCGCAACGCCAAGCTCCTTGTCGCCGACTTGCGACATGGTGAGTTTCAGGTGGCGAAGGCCGCCCACGGGGCGCGAGCCGCCTGCATCGACGACGTTGTTGGTCCAAAAAACGGGTGCCATGTTGCCTGGGCCGAAAGGCGCAAACTGGTTGAGGATGCGCATGAACTTGGGCGTGATGTCGCGGAAATTGATTCTCAGGTCAACCTCCATTTCGGGAACAAAGTCGTCGTCCACCAGATGCTCTGCAACGTAGGCCTCGAAACGGCGTTGGAACTCGTTTAGGTTTTCGGGTTTCATTGACAGGCCGGCGGCGTATTTGTGTCCGCCGAAATGCTCCAAGAGGTCGGAGCAATTGTCTATGGCATCGTAGATGTCGAAGTTTCTGATGGAACGTGCCGAACCAGTGATGAGGCCGTTGGCCATAGTGAGCACGATGGTGGGCCGGTAATAATAATCGGTGAGGCGCGAGGCTACGATGCCGATAACGCCTTTGTGCCAGTTCTCGTTGAAGACGACGGTGCTTTTGGCGTTGCGCAAGGCGGGATTGTCATCAATCATGCCCAGGGCTTCTTCGGTGATGCGGTTGTCAAATTCGCGCCGCATATCGTTGAGGTCGTTAATGGAAGCGGCCAGTTTTTCGGCGTGGTCTTTCTTTTCGGCTATCAACAATCGCACCGAGTCGGAGGCCTTGTCGATGCGTCCTGCAGCATTGATGCGCGGCCCGATGAGAAACACCA
>ONVP01000156.1:1899-12217 GCA_900321315.1 uncultured Bacteroidales bacterium | reverse complement strand
GTCCATGCCTGTGGCGAAGACGGTCTTCTCGAAGCCGCGAGCCATCACGTCGGCGGGGATTTCCCACACCGAAGTCTCGGTCATCACAGGCAGCTGCGGGAACTCGTCGCTCTTGTGGCCGGCCAACTTGTAGCGACCTTCTCCTGCCGTTAGTTCCACAGCCAGGGTGTTGTTGTCAACGGAAACTGTAATCGGAACGTCGGGGAAGTTTTTCATGATTTCTAGCAACAGGCGGGCCGGAATGGTCACTTCGCCGATGCCTTCCACCATTTCGGGTTTCATGGCGACGGACATGGTTACATCCAAGTCCGACGCGGTGATTTTCAGTTCATTCTCATTCAATTGGAACAAAAAGTCGTCCAAAATCGGCAGGGTGTTCTTCGATCCGATGACACCACCGAGGGCTTGGAGACTTTTCAACAGCTTTAGGCTTGATACTATGAATCTCATACTTATGTGTTTTTGTTTTCCTTGTTTTTGAATCGGTAAAAGTACAACTTTTTTGTTGAATCTTGGCAAATTATCGCAAATTTTCTCATTTTTTTTTCAGCGAGATCACTCTATTCCAGCGTATTTCAGTTTGTTAAGGAAGTCAAGCATGGCCTCGTAGGGCGCGGCCACATACACGAAACTCTTGTCGTCCTTGCTCACTGAGCGGCTCTTTTCCTTCATGTCGTAGAGTGTCTTGTTGATGTCCCCGTAAGTGGCGTGAATCTGGAGCTGGCGGTCGCCGCAATTGTAATTGACATAGGTCTGGAACATGTCGTTTTGGAAATAGTAGCTGATGTTTCCCAAGCGCCTGTCGAACACCACATAGCCGTCCACATAGCGGTTGACGACGTGGTTGCCCAAATGGCCCAACCCGATCTTACCCACGGATACGAAAGCCCGCAATTGGTCGTTCCACACCATTTTCAAATCGGGGATGACGATGGTATTGCTGTAGAAATCAGCGTTTTCCGGTTTCGGGTATCCGGCCAGTTCGATGGACTTGCGTAGTTCATTTGTCTTGGCCTCGTCGTTTTCGGAGCGGAAATAGTGCAGATAATGGGTCTGTGTAAGGTCGATGGCCGGTCCGTCTGCGTTGGCATACACCTCAGCTATGGCCTGAAGCAGCTTGTCGTCCATCACGGGAACGTCAAGCACGTTGAGGCCTGCCAGCGTCAGGCTGTCGTTGGGATACAGGGCATAGTCGCCATGCACAACGAAGTCGATCAAACTCAGGTCGAAGCCTAGATTGGAGCTGCCGCGCCCGCCAACCACGCCATGTCGGTTCAGCTCAACATAGGTGTCGAACTCCGTCGCGCTGGTCACCACAAATCGTAGGCTATCCGGGTCGAACCACATCACGCCATCCATCTGTTTCACTGCGTCGAGTGCCTCTGGACGTTTGTCTATCGGGGTCATGAATGAGGCGAAATAGCCGCCGTCGATGGCTTTCTCGTAATACAATCCGTGGCACATCTTGGGTTCTTTTTTCCTCACTTTTTCCATGTCAATGGGTATTCTGATTTCGTTCGGGTTGATGTACGCAGTGGCGGCAAACCAGTTGTTGAGCGCGGCAAGGGTGTCTTGCGGCATTTCCACAAGTGAAGCCTCGTCAGCCGCGAAACCTGATTCATCAAGGTCATCAGTGTCCATGTTTGTGGAATCCATTGGCGTTTCTTCAGGCTCAACAACCTCAACCACAATGGGTTCCTCGAAGGCGAGCAAGGCAAACTTGCCGTCGTAATTTCCAAACTTTTCGCTGGCTTTCAAAGTCAGTCGGCCTTGGAAACCGAATTGCGTACTTAACTTGAACTCCGAAGTATCTGCAATTTGCGCAAATCCATGTGTCATGCCGCCGATGGGAGTTATGGTGTCGAAACGAATCGGGGTGCTGATGCCGTCGGAGTTGGTGTAGTCCCAGAGGCCTTGCGCGTCGTAGTGCTTGCTGCTGTGGATGTTCACCACGGCATCCTTGAAGAGGTGATAAGTGTTGAGCGTGTCGGCCAAAAGCTCTCCGTGCACTGGTTCCAGCTTCGCGTTGGCACTGATGTAAACATCATGCTCGTAGGGGAATACAGCTGCGTCGGCCACGCGGATGATTTTCACGTCGTGGGCATGGATGACATAGTTGGTCATGTCGTATTCCGCGCTCATGCTATAGAATTGCAGCGAGTCGTGCTCGGGCACGAGCGAGATGAACTTGGAGGCATTGTTATGGATGGCGAGCAGCTCCTCGTGCGAGGTGGCCGTGGCATAGTCGCCAAAGCTCTCCACCGGATTGTAAACAAGGAGAGTGTTGGTGGCCATGTCCCATTCGGCTTCCCTCAATGAGCATACGAAACGGTTCATGGGAAAGTCGAGGTTTGAGGTGCCGTCGAGGTAGTCGTAGATCACCTTTTTCGCGTCGAAGTCAACATGGGCACGGTAGTTTGTCGCGGAGAAAGCCACCGTGGTGCTGTCTGACGAATACAGGATGAAATTGGCGGTGTCGGCCACGAAGTTTTGCGCGTCGAAAGCGAATTTATCCGAGCTGAACTCGGTGAGGCCGAAGCGCAGCATGCCGTCGGCAACGTAGCCATCGGGCGTGAGGCGTGTCATGCCGATGAACTGTGTATCGCCATACAAGTTGATTGGATTGCTTACGGTTTGCGTGGTCAGTTCTGGCTTGTTGACGTCCCATTTCAATTTGAGTACGTCTGCGTTGGCCACGGGATAGAGTGTTCCGTCGGCCATCGGTTCCATCCTAAACTGGTTGGTGAGGCCCGAAACAGAATCCAAATAGAACATGAAACGGTCGGAATTAAACGTTGCGGTCTGATAATCAAGCTGTCCTACGCCAAAGAATCCGTTTTCCGAAAGGTAAACGTTTTGGTGGAACCTGCCTTTGTCGCCATACATCGGATAGGAATCGGCCTCGCTCTCGCCAATTTGGTGGACAAAGCCAAGGGAATAGTCGTCCATGACGACCAAAGGTTCCTCAAACGTGGGCAGGATGCCGCCCGACACCAATTCGCCGTCGAAACGCACCTGCCGCATCGTGAAGTCGGTGAGGCTGTCGATGATGAAAGGATGCACGCTGTAATAGAACTTGCCTTCGAGGTCGTCAGTCGAGGCCACCGAATCGACCTTGCCCGGATGGAACACGCCGCCGTTAATCTTCCGGTAGAACTTGAATGCGGGGGCTTCGCTGCTGAACTTGGGATAATCCGGCGTTTCGTCGCGGCTCGACTTGTTGTCGCCCCTGTCAATCATCAGCTTGCCTTGCAGCCTCTCAAGCGTCCCGTTCACAGGCACCACCCGATTGCCGTCCTTGGCAAAGAAGCGCAGCGAGTCCACCTTCTTCATTTCAATGGTGAAGTCGGCATAGGAAAACAGGCAGTCCTTGGTGTAAAACTCGAACATTCCCGCAAGAATGCCTCCCGAAAACTGGAAATTGCGGTCTTTCTTCATGATGATACGGTTGTTGTCGGGCACGATGACCACCTGCTTCCGGTCGCTCAAAGCGATGGTGGCATCCGCAATGCCATCGATTTGCGAAGTGAGTCCAAAGACAAGCATATCATTGGTATTCAAGTCGATACGAAGGTTCGGCTGACGGTTTTTCGTCAGCGTATGCAATTTTATGACATCGAAATCGCTGTTCTCTCGCGACGATTCAAGCACATCGAAATACCGCGGCAATACCGTAACCCACTGGCTATCAACGTCATATTCCACATAACCATCGGCCTGAAGCCTGAGGACAAGAGCCAGCACCTGCTCTATCGGGAAGCTGATGAAGGAGGCAAAGTCGCCAAGAGCGAAGCGGAATTGACGGTCCACATTGTCGAAGCCGTTCAAGAAACTCTCAAGCCGCACCATGGGGTGAACAGGGTCGAGACCTTGCAGCTTCTTAAACTCATTGAACCTGAAATAGTTGACAGAAACCAAATCGCCTTCACTCGTCGGATTGACACCTTCCATGCGCATGAAATCGACAAAGGTCTCACCAAGATTCCAATACACGGCCTCGATGAACAAGTCCATGCCGTGATACAGATCGTGGAAAGGCGCGTCGCCGAAGTCCTTCTCCGAGCGATAGGCCATGATGCTGCGTTTCTTGTTGTTGTACCTGAAGCCCAAGTTGTTATGGTAAAGCGAGTCGGTTTCCATTGTCACGGTATCGGTCAGATAAAGGCGCAGTGCCGCATGGTCGGCCATCAAGATTTCGTCTTCTGACATCACAAAACGCTTCGACTCGGCACGCATCACATTCCTCGAGCCTCGCTTGAACATGAAGGAAGCCTTGCTATGTGGTCCGCCAAACACCTCAATCAGGTTGCCCATCACGCCAAAACCGCCTCTAAAATCGACATCCCTGAACATTTCAGGTATCTCATAATCAGAACGGTAGGAGAATACTCTTGGATACATGGTACGCTCGTTGGGAGTGTTCACCATCACCTTGTCCTCGAACCGACCAAGCATGGGCTCGTTGAAGAATTTCTTGTTGCTAAATACCACAGAATCAACACTATATTCCGACCTACTCAAGTCAATGGCGTAGTAGTCGGGCAGCAGGCCGAACACTTGCTCCGTCGGGATGTCGAACCTTGACCAATCCACTCGGCCTCCAATGCCTTCCCATCGGTTGCCGTCCAGATAGTAAACACCTTTGGTTTGCTTGATGACCGATTCGTCTTTCTGCGAAGCCAACACCAAAGTGCCCTCCACCGACAGCTCAAATTCCTTGTCGGACGGGAAGCCAATCGAGGCATCCCTTAACAGCCACTTCGAATTGCCCTTGGCAGAAAGCACGTTTTCCACAAAAATCGATCGGCACGAGGCCATGTACTTGTCGATGCCGTTCAGCGACTTTTTTGCTTTCAAGTCGGTAAAATTCAACCAATTCGACACTTCCTTGCGAGTCAGTCCAGCCGTCGGAATCCGTTGCAGCACCTCAACAAAATTGAAGATATTGGCATAAGGCTTGCCGCTACTTTTGGTGTGAAGAAGCTCGCAAAGCTGCATTATTGTATTCTGTTCACTGTCAGAATAATAGCTATTCCAAACGCCCTCAAAGCCTCTCATCACTTCGGCAGCTTCATCGCGTTCCTGCTTGACGGTTGAGGAGCTGAGATAGGCCAACAATTGGTCATAAAACTCGCTCTTTTCGGTCGAGAAGAACGCCTTTTGCGCCCAAGCCGAACCCATAGCGAAAACGAAAACCAAGAATAGGAAGTGTTTCTTCATCAATATAAATTGTTTATTATCATTTATTTAACAAACTCAGCAGCCACCCAGTTGTTACGGCTAAGATGGCGGCAATAATGTAAACCCAATCGCGCCGCTTCCGCCTTGATGCTCTCCAAATCTTCACTATAGAAACCGCTGAAGAAGATGTGTGCATCAAGGCGCATCGCCTTGACATAGAGACTCATATCGCGCAAAAGGATGTTTCGGTTGATGTTGGCTATCAGGAGGTCGGCTTTGGGCTGCCTTTCGAGCACAGAACTGTCGCCACAAACGACAGCGACGCCGAGAACGATTTCAATATCGGAAATGCCGTTCAAGGCCGTGTTGGTGAAGGCGTTGCGGTAGGCCCACTCGTCGTTGTCGATGGCCACAGTTCGCGCCGCGCCGAGTTTCTTGGCAAGAATGGCCAACACTGCCGTGCCGCTTCCCATGTCCAAGACCGCTTTCCCCTGAAAATCAGTCTCCAACATCAGTTGGATGATTTGCGCAGTCGTCTCGTGGTTGGCCGTCCCGAACGACATTTTCGGCTCAATGACAAGGTCGAACTCGAAGCTCGAATCCGGCTCATGGAACGGTGCGCGAACGCGACAACGCTCATTGACCACCACTGGCTGATACGAGGCCTCCCAAAGCTCGTTCCAGTCCTTGTCGGGCATCTCCTCCACTTTCAGCAGTTGAATGTCCGAAAAAGACGGTTCAAGCAAGAGGTTTTCCACAGCCAAATCGTCTCGACAATCCGCTGAACAGTAAGCTTTTAAGCCCATCGCATCGTCCATGAATGAGTCGAAACCGATTTCCGCCAACATCGTGGTCAGCATATCGTGCTGGATGTCGGAACTTGGAGCTGTAAATGAATACTCGAATGTTTTCATTTGCTTTTTTTAAACACGAATTACTACTAATTGGCCACGAATTATCAAGAATAATTTATGAATCATTCGTGAATCATAGATGGTAATTCGTGTTAATAATCAATAATTTACTTTCTTATTCCATTCCTGTTTGTGAGGCCTGCAGGCAGATGGAAACGAAGTCCTCGGCCTTTAATGACGCGCCACCGATGAGGCCGCCGTCCACGTCAGGCTGGCTGAACAACTCCGTGGCGTTCTTGGCGTTGCAGCTGCCGCCGTATAGGATGCGGATATCGTCGGCAGTGGCTTGGTCGTAGTGTTCCTTCACCAAAGAGCGGATGTATGCGTGCATCTCTTGCGCCTGCTCGGGCGTGGCGGTCTTGCCCGTTCCGATGGCCCAGACGGGTTCGTAGGCGATGATGGTGTCATAAATCGCGTCGCCGTCCAAGTGGAAAAGACCTTTTTCGAGTTGCTCGCGCACTACATCGAAATGACGGCCTGCCTCGCGCTCTTCCAGCACCTCACCGACACAATAAATCGGCGACATGTTGTTCTCAATCAGGCGGTTAATCTTCTCAGCCAGCACCTCATTGGTCTCGCCGAAGTATTTCCTACGTTCGCTATGCCCGACGATGCAATAGTCCACATCGATGGATTTCAGCATCTTGGCCGACACCTCGCCCGTGTAGGCACCCTTGTCGTAGGCGCTGCAATTCTGCGCGCCCACGTTGAAACGCTGCTCATCGAACTCAAAGTCCGTCAGCAGCTCAAGATACGGGAACGGCGGGCAGATGATGACTTCGCAATTCAGCTCGTCCATTTCATCAAAACGGTCAAGGATTTCATCGACCAAAGCTTCAGCCTCACCGAAAGTGAGGTTCATTTTCCAGTTTCCTGCTACGATTTTGCTTCTCATAATATCGGATTCAAAGATTTAAGATTTAAGATTTAAAGATTTAAGATTTAATATTTAAAGATTTAAAATTCAATGATTTAAAATTCAAGATTTGGTATTATTGGTTTTGCCGTAAAAATCGCAAATCCCCCTAATCCCACAATCCTCGCACTTCGGTTTGCGAGCAAGGCAAACATAACGCCCATGCAGAATCAGCCAATGGTGCGCTTTGGAAATGACCGCCTTGGGCAAATGCGCCACCAAAGTTTTCTCCGTTTCCAAGACATTCTTGGAGTTTTTCGTCAGGCCGATGCGGTTCGACACGCGGAAAACATGCGTATCCACGGGCATCGCGGGCTGGTCGAAGGCCACGGCCATCATCACATTGGCGGTCTTGCGGCCCACGCCGGGAAGTTTCTGCAAGTCTTCCAAGTTGTTGGGAACCACGCCGTTGAAGTCGCCAACTAAGGTTTGTGCCATGCCCAAGAGATTCTTGGCCTTGTTGTTGGGATAGGAGATGCTTTTAATATAGGTGTAGATTTCCTCCACCGTCGAAGCGGCCATATCCTGCGGGGTCGGGAAACGGCCAAACAGCGCGGGCGTGGTCATATTGACGCGCTTGTCGGTGCACTGCGCCGAGAGAATCACCGCCACCAAAAGCTGGTACGAATTCTCGTAATGCAACTCCGACTCGGCAATGGGCATGTGCTCCGAGAAATGGACCACAAAAGCGTCGTATTTCTGTTGAAGTTTAATCTTGTACTCTTTCACCCTGAAATCGCTTTTCTATTCACGCAGAATTCGCAGAATTGTATGAATCGCGATGCGATGCCTATTTTGCGTCCGACAGGTTCAGCGTATTCTGCGCTTTCTGCGTGAGGCAATCATATTATATCCCCTTGCTCATCAACGAGAACGCCCCAACTGACCGCCGTCATCTTGTCGCCCTCGAAGAAGAAGTCCATCAGCGCATCCTCGAAGGAAACGCGGATTTCGCCTTCCTCGGTTTCCTCCTCCAAGTCCTTGAAACCGTTGGCTTTCATCAACTTGACGACTTCGTCCTTCTTGAGGTCGAACACCTTCTTGCCGTAAAGCGTAGCTTCTTTGTTTTCCGTCTCGAAGCAGGCCACCACCGACTTGGTGATACCCTCAAAATAGATGTTCGTGGCAAGGCTGTCGTATTGGTAGAAAACGGAGCGGTTGCCCGTCTCCTCCATGTCGCTCAATTCCTCATAGAAATCAGGCATGTTCAGCAGCTTGACCGTCGCGTCAAGCGTCATTCCGAAAGGGATTTCTCCGTACCCCTTCAACGGTTCGATGGTAAAGTCTTTCATAACTGTTTTGTTGTTTTCAGGCGATAAAAGTACGGATTTTCTCCGAAACCACAACAATTGGGCGCAATTTTTATTCACTCAAACCGTATCGACTTGGTGGGCGTGATGCGGTTGATGACCGAAGTCGGGATGAGGAGCATGAGCACCCAAAGCGCAAAAGTGCCCAAGTTGATGAAAATCACGGTGCTGAGATGCAACTCTATCGGGACAGAAGAGAGGTAATAGGTGGCGGCATCCAACTTGACGAAATCCGTGTATTGTTGCAAAAAACAAAAGCCCAAGCCCACGATGTTGCCGATGAGCATCCCGATGAGCAAAATGCGCAACGAACGGTGCAGAAACACTTCGCGGACGAACTTGTTACTCGCACCCATCGCCTTCAGCAAACCGATGGTAGAAGTTCGTTCAATAATGATAATCAGCAACATACTGATGACAGTAATGCCCGCCACGAGCAACATCAACGCCATGATGAGCCACACGTTGGTATCGAGCAATTCGAGCCAGTCGAAGATTTGTGGGTTGCTTTCGCGGGCGGTGTAAGAGGCTAAATCGGTCGGCAGGGAATAATACAACTTCTCATTGACTTGATCGGCATCGGCATTGGGTTCCAGCGCAATTTCCAACAGACCCGCCTCGTCGTCCTCCCAGCCGTTCAACTTGCGGATTTGGTTGAGGTCGGCGAAGACATAACGCTCGTCAAACTCATGCAATCCCGTTTCAAAAATACCTGATACAGAGAACTTTCTCCCACGCGCTTGGTTGTCCTTGTCGATGAACCACACACGCACGTCGTCGCCAACGCCGAGCAGCATCTTGTCGGCAATCACTTTAGAAACCAAAACCTCGTTTGAGCGTTCATCGGCATGATATTCAGGCGTTTGCCCTTCAAGCAGGCTCTTGCGGAAATAACTCCAGTCGTAGTTTTCGTCCACACCTTTTAATATCACGCCTTGAATCTCGTCATCGGTCTTGATCATTCCAGCCTTGTTAGCCACCATCTGATAATGCGTAATGCCTTCAATGGCGTTCAACCTACTGATTAACAGCGAATCCAGCACAAACGGCGTTTCCTCCACCGATTCGTTCATGTCCAACGACTGCACATGAATCGGAGCCACGAAACCCAGCACCTTGTCGCGAATCTGGTTCTTGAAGCCCACTACAACAGCCCAAGAAATCAGCATCACCGCGATGGCCAAAGCCACACTCGTGACGGCCAAGCGCATCACCGTTGAGGACAAATTTTCCTTCGAAAGCGAAAAAATTCGGTCTGCTATGAATTTTGGGCCTGACATTTGCAGTATTTTCAATAATTTTGCAAAAATAAAAATAAAACCAAGATGAAACGACAAATCTTTTTCGCCCTGCTGTTTTGCGCCTTCATCGCGCCAGCACAAGCCCAAATCTTCAAGATGAACGACGAGCCTCGCCTTGCCTTTGTCGATAAGGCTCATTATGTTTCTGCGGCCATGCAATTGGATGACTATCTGCCGCTTCTGCAAGGAAAGCGCATCGGAGTGGTGGCCAACCAAACGAGCATCGTCGGCGAAACGCACTTGGTGGATACGCTGCTTTCCTTAGGCATCGACGTGCGGAAAATCTACACACCTGAGCATGGATTCCGTGGCACCGCCGACGCCGGAGCGAAGGTGAACAGCGGAAAGGACGAAAAAACTGGTCTGCCCATCGTATCGCTTTATGGCAAGAACAAAAAGCCCTCGCCTGAAATGCTGCAAGGCATCGACTTGATTCTCTTCGACTTGCAGGATGTCGGGGTGCGTTTCTACACTTACATTTCCACCATGAGCTATGTGATGGAAGCCGCCGCCGAGAACAAGCTTCCCGTCATCGTCCTCGACCGCCCGAATCCGAACGGGTTTTATGTGGATGGTCCCATCTTGAAGTCTGATAACCAGTCTTTTGTGGGATTGCACCAAGTGCCCGTGGTCTATGGCATGACCATCGGGGAATATGCCAAGATGGTGAACGGCGAAGGCTGGCTGAAAGGCGGC
>ONVP01000156.1:0-1873 GCA_900321315.1 uncultured Bacteroidales bacterium | reverse complement strand
CGAGCTGCCCGTGCGCCCCTCGCCCAACCTGCCCAACTGGGAATCGGTTTATCTTTATTCTACCCTTTGCTTCTTCGAGGGCAGCATCGTAAGCATCGGGCGCGGCACCGAAATGCCCTTCCAAATCTATGGCCATCCCAACATGCGCGGCAGCTTCACCTTCACGCCGCAAAGCACCAGCGGAGCCACCAAGCCGCTTTTGGAAGGCCAATGCTGCCGTGGCGAGAACCTCGTCGAGTTTGCGCACGATTACGCATACAACGACAATCGCCTGCAAATGGAATGGGTCATCGAGGCCTACCAGCAACTGAAAGACAAAGGCTTCTTTACCAACTACTTCCGCCTGCTTGCCGGCGACAAACAGTTGCAACGCGACATCGAAAACGGAAAAAGTGCAGACGAAATCCGCGCTTCGTGGCAAAATGACCTTGAGGCTTTCAAAGCTGTCAGAAACAAATATCTGATTTATTAAAACGGTTGGATACATAGCGCGTAGTCTCTACAAACGAAAAAGGATGCCACAATGTGACAGCCCTACGACATTTTCGGTTGGTCATTACTCCGTCCTTCCCGGATACACCTTCAGGGCCTCTTCGTGTCATTTGACGGCAGCCTTCAATAAAAAACATGAGATTTTTGACAGAAAGCTCGCATATCTATCATTCATATTCCAAGAAAAAACGCCGCCAAGCAAGCTCAGCGGCGTTTTAAGCATTTCGGTATTTCTGCCTTATTTCTTCCTTCCCGGATACACCTTCAAGGCCTCTTCGAGGCACTTGACGGCGGCTTTCAGGTCGTCGATGCAGATGCAATAGGTGATACGGGCCTGATGGCGGCCCTTCTCGGGATTGGCATAGAAGCCCGTGGCCGGAGCCAGCATCACCGTGGCGTTGTTGTAGCTGAAGTCGGTGAGCAGCCACTGGCAGAACTTGTCGCTGTCGTCAATGGGCAGGTCGATGACGGTGTAGAAAGCGCCCTTGGGCATCGGGCAGAAACAGCCCGGAATCTTGTTGATGCCCTCAACGATGACGTTGCGGCGGGCGATGTACTCATTGTACACGCCATCGAAGTACTCCTGCGGGGTATTGACGGCGGCCTCGGCGAAGATCTGTCCGAAGCTCGGCGGCGACAACCGGGCCTGAGCCAAGCGCATGGCGATGGCATATACCTCGCTGTTGCGCGTCACCATGCAACCCACGCGGGCACCGCAGGCACTGTAGCGCTTCGAGACCGAGTCGAACAGGATGGTGTTGCGCTCCAAGCCTTCCAACTGCATGACACTGAAGTGCTTATGGCCATCATAGCAGAATTCGCGATACACCTCGTCAGCAAAAAGATACAGGTCGTATTTCTTCACCAAACCCGCCACCTTCAGCAGTTCCTCACGGGTGTAAAGGTAACCCGTGGGGTTGTTGGGGTTGCAGATCATGATGGCCTTGGTGCGCGGCGTGATGGCTTTCTCGAAGTCCTCAATCGGAGGCAAGGCAAAGCCTGTCTTGATGTCGCTCGGGATGGTGACAATCTTGGCATCGCACAGCTTGGCGAAGGTGTTGTAGTTGGTGTAATAGGGTTCCGGAATGATGATTTCGTCGCCGGGATTGAGGCACACGGTGAAGGCCATCTGAAGGGCCTCGCTGCCGCCCGTGGTGACGAGAATCTGGTTAGGTGTCACGTCAATGCCGTTGCGGTGATAGTAGTTGCAGAGGGCGCGACGATAAGACGGAATACCTGCCGAGTGGCTGTATTCCAACACCTTGATGTCGGCCTCGGCCAATGCCTTCAACGCGCCTTTGGGTGTCTCGATGTCGGGCTGGCCAATGTTGAGGTGATACACATGGATGCCGCGCTCCTTGGCAGCGTCGGCAAACGGAAC
>ONVP01000132.1:4343-10363 GCA_900321315.1 uncultured Bacteroidales bacterium | reverse complement strand
TATTCAGCCGACCGTCTGCTGAAGCACCTCATCCAGCGTCACCAAGGCGTGGCAGCCGTCGTCGACGAGTTTGGCGGCACGGCAGGCATCGTCACGATGGAAGATGTCATGGAAGAAATCTTCGGCGAAATCGACGACGAATACGATGTTGAGGAACAAGTGGAGAAAGTGCTTGCCGACGGCACCTACGTCTTTTCGGCCCGCCTCGAAATCGACTATCTGAACGACGCCTACAAGCTTGACCTGCCCGTTTCGGACGACTACGAAACCCTTGCAGGCATGGTCATCCACTACTGCGAAAGCATCCCAGAGCAAGGCAAAGAGCTGCAAATCGGCAGATATAAGGTCAGAATATTGAAAGGCACCGACACGAAATTGGAAGAAATAGAACTTGGAATTGAAGAATAAATATTTGAAAACCAAATGATTGTCTGGCTTGTTGGGCGAAATGTAACCTTCGGCGAAAAATAAAAATCAGTCATTTGGCTCAACGCTTTGAAATCTTTGCTAAATTTGCACGCCCAAAATGAATGAAAGTAATCAATAACAAAAATAGGTAATTAAATTATGGCAGCAATTGAAAAAATCAGAAAACATTCCGGACTGTTGATTATCGTCATAGGTCTGGCATTGTTAGCGTTCGTCTTGCAAGACCTTTTCCAAAGTCAAGGCAGAAACCGTGAGTTTAACGTGGCCGTTGTTGACGGCGAGAAGATTCCTTATCAGGATTACGAGGCCTTGCGCGACAAGAACATTGAAAACAGGAAAGGCTCAGGCAACCTGAGTTCGGCGGAAACCTACGGCATCTACAACAGCACGCTGGATGAGATGGTGAAGAACCACATCATGACCAAGGAATACGAAGCCGTCGGCATGACCGTGATGCCCGAAGAGCTTTACGACCAGTTTGTGGGCGAAAACCCACACCAATGGGTGGTGCAGAGCTTCAGCAACCCCGACGGTAGTTTCAACCGCGAGGCAGTGGCAAGCAGCCTTTCCAACCTCAACAGTGCCTCGCCCGAATACCGTGCGATGTGGATCGACTTTGAACGCGCCGTGAAGGAAAACCGCCTCCAAAACAAGTTCGACAACTTGGTGAAGGCCTCCTACCACGTGCCGGCCAAGCTCGCCGAGAAATACTACCAAGACAAGAACACGAAGGCAAGCGCCGATGTCATAGCCTTGCGCTATTCCTCCATCCCCGACTCGACCGTGGTGGTGACCGACAAGGACAACAAGGCCTTCTACGAGGAGAACAAATACCGCTTCGAGACCGACGAGCGTCGCGACATTGAGTATGTGGTGTTCGATGTCAAGCCGTCGTCGGAAGACAGGCAAAACGCCCTCAAGAGCATCGAAAGCGTCAGGGCCGACTTTGTGGCCATCGAAGACCCCATCAGCTATGTCAACGCCAACTCCGACCTGCGCTACGACAGCACTTGGATGGGTCGCAAGGATGTGTCGCAAATGATTGAGAAACCCATTTTCGACAACGGTCACGGCGTGGGCTATGTGTTTGGCCCCTACGACGATGGAGAATCGTTCAACCTCGTGCGCATCGTTGATATGCAAAACCGTCCGGACTCGCTGAGAGCCAGCCATATCCTGATTGGCTACAAAGGTGCATTCAGAAGCGAATCGACGCTGACTGAAGAAACCGCCAAAGCCAAGGCCGACAGCTTGCTGAACGTGCTGAAAAGCAATCCCAAGAACGAAACCTTGTTTGCCGAACTGGCCGACCAATTCACCGACGACCCGTCAGGCAAGGGCAAGGGCGGCGACCTCGATTGGTTCACCGACGGAACGATGGTGTATTCATTCAACGAGTATGTGGTGAACAATCCCGTCGGCTCGATGGATGTGGTGAAAACACCCTTCGGCTACCATGTCATCAAGGTGACCGACAAGACCGAACCCCAGCCCAAAGCCCGCTTGGCTTATATGAGGCATGACGTTACCACCAGCACAAAGACCTATCAGGCCACTTTCGCCGAGGCCAACAAGTTCGTGACCGAAAACAGAACCTACGAACAATTCAACAAGGCCGTTGAAGAACAAGGTCTCACCAAGCGCACCATGCCGAGAATGAACTCCGCAACCTACCAAATCGCCGGCATCGACAACCCGAGGCAGATCGTGCGTTGGGCCTTTGACGACAAGACCAAGGTGGGTGAAGTTTCCAACATCTTCGACCTGGACAACATGTTTGTCGTGGCCGCCCTCACCAATATCATCCCCGAGGGCTACGCCCCGTTGAGCGTCGTCGTCGAACAAGCCAAGTACCAAATCCTGAACAAGAAAAAGGGCGAAGTGGCTGTCGACAAGATGAAGGCCTGCGGCACCGACGTGAACCGCATGATCAACGAACTGGGTGCCGAATCGACTTCCGTCAGCGACTTGAGCATTGATGCCCGCGTGTTGAGCAACTTCGGCGTTGAGGCCGACATCATCGGAACCATCCTTGGCATGAAGGCAGGCGAGGAAGTGGGACCCGTGGCAGGCAATGCAAGTGCTTTCATCATCAAGAACGTGAAAATTGCGCAACCCGCAGCCACCACCGACTATGCCGACATCCTCAGGGAAAAGACCTCGCAGTTCAACAACAAAGTGCTGAACGGCGCCGTTTACAATGCCCTGAAAAACAACGCGAAAATCGAAGACAACAGAGCCAACTTCTATTGATTCGAAACCAGCTCCGCAAGACAAGGTGTGCTTCGGCACACCTTTTTTTGTGGGCTTATACTAAAACCGCCCGAAAAGCGTTCTACCTAAGAATTTATTTCACATCACAAAACAACCAAAAGAATTGAATTGATATGAAAAAGACCAACAAATTGTTTTTGATTGCCGGCTTCATTTTGGCTTTGGCCGGCTGTAGTAAGACCGTCGAGGTGACCTTGTCGAAGGCAAGCGCCGACATGAATCCGGCTGGCGACACCCTTGAGGTGGCCTTGACCTCAAACGGAGAATGGAGCGTGAATACCACCGCTGAATGGCTGTCGGTTTCGCCCTTGTCGGGTAGCGGCGATGCCACACTGACCATTGTGGCCGCCGAAAACACCACATCGGAGGCACGCTCTGCCAAAATAGAGGTGACCACCAAAGACAAAAACGCAACGCTCGATGTGACCCAAGACCTTCGCGGCTCGTTCATCCAGGTCGTTCCCACGCGGGTCGAATGCGCTTTTGAGGGCGGACAAGTTCATCTTTCGGTCAGGTCAAATATCGACTGGGCCGTTTCGGAATTGCCGGATTGGATTTCGTCCACGCCCATTACGGGCAACGGCGATGCCGTGCTGACGCTAACCATTGCCGAATGGGACGATGAGAGCAACTCGCGCCAAGCCATCATCACGATTGGTTCAGAAACACTTTCGACCACTGCCGAGGTTGTCCAAAACCCAAAGCCAAGCCAACAGATTGCGGTTGATCCTGATTTTGTTGAATTTGAATACAACAACACCGAAACGAAGACGCTCTCGGTAACTTGCTCTGGCAGTTGGACCGTTGAGTGTGAAGCAGACTGGGTCGTCTTGAGCGCCACTTCGGGGCAGAGCGATGCGGAAATTCTTGTGTCTGTTGCAGAAAATGTGGAATATTATGAACGCGCCATCAAATTGTTATTTGTTTCGGAGTTTGGCACCGAAGCGAGAGTCAGAATAATCCAAAACGGTGCGCCCAATCCGCATTTCCTTAATCTGGACCCGATGGAAACGGCCATTTCCGGCACTGGCGGCAATGTCAGCGTAGGCGTGGAATGCGACTCGGCATGGACTGTGGTATCCACTGCCGATTGGATGACCATTGAAACCAACCAAGGCTACGGCAACGGTTCGTTCACCGTGGTAGTCGAAGCCAATCCATTGGTCACGCCACGACGAGGAAACATCAAAGTGGTTTCAGGCAATTTGATTGCATATACCATGGTGAACCAAGCCGGCATTGACGAAGTGCTTTCGGTGGTGATTTCCCCAGAATCGTTGGAAGTTCCCAAGGAAGGCGGTCTCAGAACACTCGAAATCACCGCTAATGTAGCATGGCGCCTGCAATCCTCGCCGTGGATTACCCTGCTGGCACCTACGGGGACGGGCAACGGCACTTCCGCCGTGGCCGTTGATGCCAACAACACCTACGAAACGCGCACTGGCTATGTCAGGGCTTATTTCAACAACGAGCTTATGGACGAAATCGAAGTGACGCAGGAAGGCATAGTGATGACAATTGAGGCCGACCCGACTGAAATCAACGCCACGGCTTCAGCCGGAAAGTATATGGTAAACATCACGGCCAACCAAAACTGGAGAGTAGTGACCCAAGCCTCGTGGATTGTTTTAGATCCAATACCAAACCAAGAATCCCTCCTCATAGGTGTGTTGGAAAACACTACATCGAACCAGCGCACGGCGGAAGTGCGGGTGATTGGCGCACAACACGGCCATGTGATTATCACCGTCAATCAAGCGGCCAACTGACCTAAAGTACACAAAACCAACAAAAAAAGCGGAAGAAATTCCGCTTTTTTTGTTGTTGCACTTTCGTTGTGGCTTCAAAATCCCATGCTGAACCAGTACCAGAACTTGTTCTCCATCTCTTTCCAGGCTTGGCGCGTGGCGGCGGCGAAGTCGGAGGTGTATTGGTTGAGCAGTTCGGTGGCTTCCTTGGCCTTGTCGTCGGCGATGAGGGCTTTGGCTCTGTCTTCGATGGCGGGAATTTCGTCGAAAGCCTTTTGCTCGAAGCGGTTAGCGTTGTCCATCATGGTTTTCTTGCATCGTCCCCATTGCACGGTGGCGAGCTTGTTGGCCTTGCGGTAGTGCCAAATCCAAGCCTCGTCGCGGTAGCGGCGTTGGCCGCATTTGTCGAAGCCGTCGGGCACCTCGGTTGAGCCGGAGAACATCGGGATGCGCGGACTTTGTCCCGGATTGTCGCAGGCCATCCAGCAGAGCGCGCCGATTTCGTCGGGCACCCAGCTGCGGCATTGCGTGATGAAATGGTAGCTGCTCCATGCCACGGACACGGTGCGCTGGAACTTCACCGTTTCAGGGGCAAGATAGTTGAGCGTGTTTTGCATGGTGCCGTTCATCCACGGGTTGGCGATGGGGCTGATGATGGTGTCTTCTTTCACCGTGCCGTCGTCTTGGCGCTTCTTGGCGACCATCTTGATATTGCGCGTCATGTCCATGTCGGTGCCTTCGTAGGTGCTGCGGAAGAGTTCCATCACCTTGCGCACATCGACGTTCTCGTCGGGTTTTACGGAGAAGGGAAGTTCGTCCATGTCGCGGTTGAGGTTGAGCGAGGGAGCCAGTTGGCTGAGGATGAAGAACTCACGGTCGCTGAAGTTTTTTCCGCCGCCATATTCGGCGCGGAAGGCTTTCCAGAAGACAAAGTCGCCTTCGCCGTCCCAGAGGCCGTATTTCTTGGCCACGGCCTCGCAGTTGTCGGAGCAGTAGAAGTCCTTGCTCTTGCGTTCCAATTTGCCGATGCGCGCGATGTTGGCGCTGACGCCCACTTCGTCGTCGGGGATGCGCTTGGCAGCCCACACGCCGCCGATCTTGTCGGGGCCTTCGCCGAGGATTTCCATCTGCCACACCTCGTTCTTGTCGGCGATGGTGATGCACTCGCCGCCGTCGCCGTAGCCGTATTCCTTGACGAGTTTTCCGATGAGTTGGATGGCGTCGCGGGCGTTGTCGCAGCGCATCAGGGCCACGCGCTCCAATTCCTCAATCATGAACATTCCGTTCTTATTGACCAAGGTATCGGGACCCGAGAAGGTCGTCTCGCCGATGGCCAATTGTTTCTCGTTGAGGCAGGGATAGGCCGTGTTGAGGTAGGCGTAGGTGTGTTCCACTTGCGGGATTTCGCCGGCTAATTCCACGTTGCGATTGTCGAAGGGGTCTTCGGTGTGCATGGTGCCTTTATACACCTTGTGCATCTCGCCTTTTTCGTGGTCGGCGGCGGGTTCCCAGCGCATCCATGTGCGGTAGCGCCCGTCGCAGGTGTGCGAGGTGATGACGGAGCCGTCG
>ONVP01000132.1:0-4326 GCA_900321315.1 uncultured Bacteroidales bacterium | reverse complement strand
CTCCGACGAGCATTTCCTGTTCTTCCTGGGCCGTGGCGTTCAGGCCGACGAGCATCAGGCTTGCTAAGAGTAGAGATTTGAATTTGATCATAGTTGGATTTTTTGAGCTAAAACTGGTCACAAAAATAGGAAATATTTCAATTGTAGGCATGAATGCCGCCCAAAATCAGATTGACGCCGAAATAAGTGATGAGCACGCTGAGGAAGGCGAGGATGCCGTAAACATGGAAAAACATGGGTTTTCGGAAAGCTTGCATTAGGTCTGGAAGCAGCGGCATGGCGTATATTAATAAGGTGATGAGCGCCCACACCTCTTTCGGGTCCCACGACCAGTAGTTGCCCCAAGAGATGTTGGCCCACACCGCCCCGATGCCTACGCCCACGGCAAGCAAAGCCACGGCAGGATGGAGCATGGCCATGCTGACGGCTTTCAGTCGTCCAAGAGAGACCGAGTCTGACGGCTTGGCAAGGCGCTTGACGACCGCGACTGCGCCGACCACCACAATGCCGGCCAACAGGGCGTAGGCCGTCACGATTGTAGCGATGTGGAGGCTGAACAAGGGCGAGCGCAGCACGGGCATCAAAGGGCGGACGAGCATTCTGATATGGAGCGTCACCGTCAGGACGACGAGCACCGACAGCCACGACACCGTGACGGCCCGTACCGACTTGCGCCTGATGAGCATCGTTGCCAAGCCGATGAAAAGCAAGGCATAGCCCGCGTAGGTCACGCCGATGCCCCAAGGGTCGTGGGTGACGGCCAAAATGGAGTTGCCTTTCTCGTCGTAGTCGCTTTGGATGAAACGGTAGCCGTTGATTTTCAGTATGTTGTTCATTGAGATGGCGGTTTCCTTTGAGGTGTCGCCGTCATGGACAAAAATATGGCTTACATAGTCTTTCGGTTTGCTGCTGTTGGGGTAGGTCTCCAACTCGAAGCGCTTCAGAACAAGGCTGAAAGGCAGCGCCTCTTTCGTGATTTTGCCTTGCTCCTTGATGAAAAAGTGGCTTTGGGGCTTGTCAGGTTCGAGCAACATTTTGCCGTGTTGGCCCCTGAGCATGGTGAGCAAGCCTCCCAAGAGGATGCAGGCCACGGACAGGAACAATATTGCTGCAGTTGGACATTTCCATTTTCCGTTTCGGAAAGCTAAAAGGGCGGCGATGACAAGGAAAACACCCCATAGCGCAACGAACCACCATGCGCCATAGACATGGCTTCGGGCGAAGTCGGAGCCGTGAAGCTTCTCGACTATGCTGCCTGCAGCCAGCGCAACGATGAGCATAACTGCCGATATGGAACTGAAATGACGGATTGTTTTCATATCAACCAATACCTATCCACGATTTGGGTGCAAATTTCCGAAAAAAAACCGTGCGGAACAGAAGGTTCTGTCCCGCACATAAAAACTAACTCAAAAAACATTCTAATTTATATGGCTAAATCAGACTGCAAAACAACGGCTTTTCTGCGACCTATGAAATCCCTACTTTTAGGGATTTTGCAATAGCCCACTCATTAAAACGTGAGATTTTTTCGATTAATTTTCATAATCGTATCTTGTATTTCCATTAATTGTATTACTTTTGTACCACAATCAACAACTAAAGTAAGACAGAATGGAAACGACAATTCGAAGAAAACAAACATCGTTTAGGCTTAGGACGGACTTGTTGGATGAAATGAAGATTGCAGCCAAAAGGGAGAACCGGACACTGAACAACTTCGTGGAGAACCTGTTGCTGAATTACATTTACAACGAGCCGAACGAGGTGACCAAGGCTGCCATTGAGGAGGCGATGTCGCGGAAAGACTATCCTGAGGGAGAATTGTACGACAATGTTGAGGATCTTTTTAAAGCCCTTGATGCAGAATGAAGAGAATATTCCCCTCTGGCCAGTACAAGAAAGACTATAAGCGTTATCGCAATCAGCCGAAGAAAGTTGCGGCATTAAAAGAGGTAATAGATTTGTTGGCTAACGAAATGCCCATTCCTTCCCAATACCAGCCGCATGTGCTTCATGGCAACTACAAGAATTGCATGGAATGCCATATTCAAGGCGATTTCCTGTTGATTTTGTTTGACCAGACCAAGGATGTCATTGAATTGGTCAGGCTCGGCTCCCACTCAGAATTGTTCGGAAAACGGAAATAAAGAAAGTTTTTTCGAAAACCTTATTACATTTCTGAAAAAATCACTATTTTTGGGCGTTTTTTGAAAAAGAACAACTATGCCCAAGACTTTTGGCAAATTGGTTTACCTGAATATCAAGGAACGCGACCGTTTCTGAATGATTCCCTCTTTGGGAATGGTGGATTCTATTCAGACGCAAGTTGTTACCAGTTTCAGAACATCGTTTTCCGCCTTTAAACCCAAACCAACCCATATCCCCTGAAAGGGAAACCAAATCAAATCTTAAATCTTAAATTTCAAATCTTTAAATCACACAATACCATGGAATTACCATTTGCAGAAGCGTGGAAAATCAAGATGGTTGAACCCATCCGCAAATCCACCCGCGAACAACGCGAAAAGTGGCTCGAAGAGGCCCACAACAACATCTTCATGCTGAAAAGCGACTACGTTTACATCGACCTGCTTACCGACAGCGGCACCGGCGCCATGAGCGACCGCCAATGGAGCGCGATGATGATGGGCGACGAGAGCTACGGCGGCGCCCGCTCGTTCTTCCACATGAAGGACACCATCACCGAACTGACAGGCTTTGAGTACGTCATCCCGACGCACCAAGGCCGCGCCGCCGAGAATGTGCTGTTCAGCTATCTCGTGAAGCCCGGCATGGTCATCCCCGGCAATGCCCACTTCGACACCACCAAGGGCCACATCGAGAGCCGCAAGGCCTTCGCCATCGACGTGACCGTACCCGAGGCCTACGACACCCAACTGGAAGTGCCTTTCAAGGGCAATGTCAGCCTCGAAAAATTGGAAAAAGTACTACAGGAGAACAAGGGCAACGTGCCCTTCATGGTGCTCACCGTGACGAACAACACCGTCGGCGGACAGCCCGTCAGCATGAAGAACATCCGCGAAACCTGCGAGCTGTGCCACAAGTATGGCGTGCCGGTCAATATCGACAGCGCGCGCTTCATCGAGAACGCCTATTTCATCAAGACCCGCGAGGAAGGCTACGCCGACAAGACCTTGCGCGAAATCTGCCTCGAAATGTTCGGCTACACCGACTCGATGACGATGAGCGCGAAGAAGGACGGCCTCGTCAATATGGGCGGCTTCATCGCTACCAAGAAAAAGGACTGGTACGAAGGCGCCAAGCTGTTCTGCATCCCCTTCGAGGGCTTCCTCACCTACGGCGGCATGAACGGTCGCGACATGGACGCCTTGGCCGTCGGCCTGAAGGAAAACATCGAGTTTGAGATGGTTGAAACCCGCATCAAGCAGGTGCATTACCTCGCCGCCAAGCTCGACGAGTACGGCATTCCTTATCAGCGTCCCGCCGGTGGCCACGCCATCTTCGTCGATGCCGACAAGGTGCTGACCAACATTCCGAAGGAGGAGTTCCCCGCCCAGACCTTAACCTGCGAACTCTATCTCGAAGCCGGCATCCGCGCCTGCGAAATCGGCTATGTGCTCGCCGACCGCGACCCGGTCACGCGCGAGAACCGCTTCGGCGACAACGACTTCGTGCGCCTCTGTATCCCGCGCCGTGTCTATACCAACAACCACATGGACGTGATTGCCGCGGCTCTGAAGAACGTCTATGACCGTCGCGACAGCATCAAGCGCGGCCTCGAAATCACTTGGGAAGCCGAGCTGATGCGCCACTTCACCTGCCAGTTCAAGCGGTTGGGATGACAATAATAAGACAATGAGCATTTCGGGGATGCCTGTTCAAGGTGTCCCCAAAATTTTTGCAAATTATGAAATTTTCTACTTGTAGATTCAAAAAACCACTATATTTGCACCCGATAAACACAGGAAAACCATGTAAAAGCAATAAACTGACAAAGACATAGTAACAATAGCGTTTGCTAATTATTCAATACTGCTCTGAAACGTCGGAAATTTCAAGAAGTAAAAGTTGCGAATAAATATGTGAACGTCTGCGCGTTGCGTGGACGGCATTTTATCAACTTTTACGGGCTTCCGACGGCCTCAGAGCGTGGATAAGAAGACTTCCACGCTTTTTTTATTGTGTCTTGGCGATGAAGAGAACTAACAAATTTCATACCATGAACACATTTTTGACCAAGGCAATCCTGATTTTTTTGATTTCCGTTGCCGCTGTGCCCTGCCTTGCACAGCAGACTGGCACGGTGAGTTTCAACTACGACGCCAACGGCAACCGCGTTTT
>ONVP01000313.1 GCA_900321315.1 uncultured Bacteroidales bacterium | reverse complement strand
AATGTTTTTCCCAACGCCGGAAAAGAGTCCCACGACACTTGCAGCGAAAGCATACTCAAATTGGCGATTTCGGTGGCAGAAAGCAAATGGTTGGAGTTGCCGATGCGTTTGTAGAACCTGCCTTGCAAAGCAATCGGCTTGACAGGATATTCGGGGACGGAAAGCATCACAACAGCCTTTCCTTCAATCTCATACCGCTCCGCATCAACCAAAATGGCAGGTTCCGTTTTGCTCTTGATTTCATTGACCCATTGCTGCACGCTTTCCTCGTTGGTGACAACGCCCACGATTTTGCCCTTGTTTGAAACGCCAACCAGCACGCAGCCGCCCTCGGTATTGGCAAAAGCAGTGATGCTTTCCATAGCCTCCACATTGAAACTGCTTTTGAACTCCGTCTGCTGGCTCTCGCCTTCGGCAATGATTTGTTTGATGTCCTTTTTCATCCCCTTCTCAAATTTGCCTCAAAAATACAACAATATTTGCTACATCCATACTTTCTTTCTGCAACTGTCCTCATTCATAACACCATCCATTCTCCGTTGGAACGGCCACCCTTTCGGGTAATTAGGCCTGTTTCTCGTAAGGTTTTAATGTCTCGTTGAATTGTAATCCAAGACACTTTGAATTGTTCTGCCAACATATTGGATGTAATAGTCCCATCGGATTTTATCGCTTCATAGATTTTTTGTTGTCGTTCCGTCAAACCCTTTATATCATCCTTTATATCATTTACATCGCTCTTTGTAACATTGTTTATATCATTTTCTGTTTCATTCTGTTGGTAATCAAAGGTTTTGTTTATATCATTCTTTGTGACATTTTTTGCATAGTCTTTTATTTTCAGATGGAGTTTTACTTGAAGCAAATCCAGCTGTTCAGTCAAAACGGGGCGTTCCCAGTGCTCGTCGTGCCAAGCCTTTAGGATGGATGGAAAGCCTGAACCGATGTTCTCGCCCAAGCCAATCATCCGAAGCATGATCTGGATGTGTTGGTTGCGGGCTTTTGATTCCCCGCCTGCATAAATCTGTTCCAATGGGAGTTTTAGCAGACCGGGATTAGTGAACACCAAACCGTCATCCAACTTTTCGACTTTTAGAATACCATTAATCATAAAATCGGCGTGAATGATGCTGTTCGTGAAAGCCTCACGAACAGCCTTGTGCAAGGGCGTGTCGTCTTTGCGTTGCATTCCTTCCAACCTGAACGGTCGCGGCAAATCTTGTGTCAAGCGAGGTGTGACCATTCGCATGAAGTTGTAAAGGTTGTTTTCCCAAGTGCCGTCGTAGGTGAGGCGGTCGGAATAACGTTCCTCGCCTTCGGCAATGATTTGTTTGATGTCCTTTTTCATCCCCTTCTCAAATTCGCCTCAAAAATACAACAATAATCATTTACGGTTGCCCCTTTGAATGAAATTATTCCTTACTTTTGCGCCAATAAACCACCAAACGACAATAATTGACTAAAAAACAGAAGACAACGTAAATATTATAAACCAACGCATTAGCTATTATTCGCATTCGAATCAAAAGCCTCGCAAACTGATGATTATAGAAGTCGGATAAATGCAATTCACGGAAGTTTCAAAAGAGTTCCGTTGCCCTAAATAAAGTTAATGCTCACACAAATCAGGTGTGGGCAGTTTCTAAATAGGGCAATGGGGTTCAAGCGAGGCTCCCCGTGAATGCGATAGAAAGGCCTGCACCTTTCTGTTTTTCCGACAAGTGATTGATAGCATTGCAGCAAAAACTATCAATCATGAGAAAGAAAATCAAAGTGGTATCACTGTTTTCGGGATGTGGAGGTCTTGACCTTGGATTTGAAAAAGCCGGTTTCGATATTATTTGGGCCAACGAATACGACAAGGACATTTGGGCGACTTACCGACTCAATCATAAATCAACTATCCTTGACACGAGAAGCATTACAGATGTTAAAGAGGAAGAAGTTCCTGATTGTGATGGAATTATAGGCGGTCCGCCTTGCCAGTCTTGGAGCGAGGGTGGCGCAAAAAGAGGCTTGAACGACAGCCGTGGCAGATTGTTTTTCGACTATATTCGGATTCTGAAAGCAAAACAACCTCTGTTTTTCCTTGCGGAAAATGTTTCAGGGATGTTGCTCGACCGCCACGCTGATGCACTTGAAGGCATCAAGCAAGCGTTCAAGGACGCAGGCTACAACCTTTCTTTCAAGATGGTCAATGCAAGCGATTATGGAGTGCCACAAGACAGGAAAAGAGTTTTCTTCGTCGGGTTGAGAAAAGACCTCGATGTAAGATTTCTTTTCCCGGACCCGATGAAGAAAAAAGCAACCTTACGAAAAGCCATTGGAGATTTACCCCCAAACCCTATTCCCGTTGCCAATGGGATTATGCCGAATCGTGAAAAGCCAATAATTGCAAATCACGAATATATGACAGGAGGATTCTCCTCGATTTATATGTCGCGCAATCGGGTTCGAGGTTGGGATGAAGTTTCTTTTACCATTCAGGCACAGGCGCGTCAGGCACCCATTCATCCGCAGGCTCCCAAAATGGCTTTCATTCACGAAAACAAACGGGAGTTCGTAAAAGGCAAAGAAAATCTGTACAGAAGATTGAGTGTCAGAGAATGTGCAAGAATCCAAACCTTTCCTGATGACTTCATTTTCGTTTACGACAATATCGCGATGGGTTACAAGATGATTGGAAATGCCGTTCCCGTCAATCTCGCATTCGAAATGGCCAAGGCCATTCGCAAACAATTATCACTTTACATTTAAAAGGTATGCCATCGCAAGTTGAAAACGGCAAAG
>ONVP01000052.1 GCA_900321315.1 uncultured Bacteroidales bacterium | reverse complement strand
GGTCGCCGATGGCCTTGGTGTAAGGCGGAATCACGGGGCCTTTGACGACGTTGCCTTCCGCATCGACTTTCCGCTTGCGCCGCTTGAGGAAGAGCCAAATGCCCAAGCCGAGCAAAATGGCCAACAACGCAACCAAAATCCACGGGAACACCTCTTTCATCCGGATGGGCGCAGCAATCGGCTCCACGATGGGCTTGTAAGGCTGCAAAGTGTCCACGACTATCGTAGTGGCGTATAAATCAATGGGTTCCGTGAAGGCTTGCAGGCGCATCGGGTCGTCAAACGACGGAGCATAAGTCAGGCCGACAGCGGGCAGCTGGATTTGGCCCGTGTCGAAAGTCATCAGCGTAAGTTGTTGCTGCACAATGAGATTGCTATCTGCATCGGCAGTGCGTTCCACGTTGCCGCGCTTGATGATGTCGATTTGATCGGAGAGTGCGTCTTGGGTGAAATCGTTCCATTCCACGAACCAGCCATAGGGCACCTTGAGGCTCAAATCGAGCGTGAAGGGCTTGCCGACTTGCACATCTTTGCTCTCCACTTTGCCTTCTACCTCTACGTTTTGGGGTGTTTTCATTGTAATCTGTGGAGACGCAAAGCATTGCGTCTCTACGGCCATCGCGACAACCAACAACGCTAATAAAATGTATTTCTTCATCTTCTTGCCTCCCTTTTCTTGAAGAGTTGCATCAAAGGTTTTACATAGTCTTCATCGGTGTAAATCAGCGAGTTGTCGATACCGTGCTTGGTAAATTCACGGTTCAGTTCCGCCGATTTGTAATGAATCATCTGGCGGTAGGCCTCGTTCCATGCGCGGCTTGAGGTGTCCACCCAGCGTTCCTTGCCCGTTTCCGAATCGCGGAACTTCACCAAGCCCACCTTGGGGATGTCCATCTCGCGGCGGTCGGTGATGCGCAACGCGACGAGGTCGTGCTTGTTGGCGCAAATCTGCATCTCCTTCTCGAAACTTTTGTCCGTCATGAAGTCGGAAATCAAAAATGCGGTCGTGCGGCGCTTGATGGCCGAAGTCAGGAAACGCAAGCCCTCGCCGAGGTCGGTGCCGCGCTCGGTAGGCTCAAAATCAACGATTTCGCGGATGATGCGCAGGATGTGCGAACTGCCCTTCTTCGGCGGGATGAACTTCTCAATCTTACTGCTGAAGAAGATGACGCCCACCTTATCATTATTTTGGATGGCAGAAAACGCCAACACAGCTGCCAATTCGGCAGTCAGGTCGCGCTTCGACTGCGTTTGCGAGCCGAAGTCGTTGGAACCCGACACGTCGATGAGCAACATGACGGTCATCTCACGCTCTTCCTCGAAAATCTTGACGAAAGGCCGATTGAAACGGGCAGTGACATTCCAGTCGATGTTGCGGATGTCGTCGCCGTACTCGTACTCACGCACCTCGCTGAAGGTCATACCACGCCCCTTGAAGGCGCTGTGGTATTGCCCCGAAAAGATGTGGTTCGAGAGGCCGCGCGTCTTGATTTCGATTTTGCGGACTTTTTTGAATATTTCTGTTGATTCCATAAATCAATCCATTACGATACGTTTTTGGCGGACGCACACGGTGCGTCCTACAAGGGCGGACGCACGCGGTGCGTCCCTACAAGGGCGGACACACGGGTCCGCCCCTACGGATTACGGCACCTCGACGGTATTCAGGATTTCGTTGATGATTTCTTCGGTGGTAATATTCTCAGCCTCAGCCTCGTAGGTCAGGCCGATACGGTGACGCATCACATCGGGGGCCACGGCGCGGATGTCTTCTGGGATGACGTAGCCACGGTGCTTGATGAAAGCGTATGCCTTGGCCGCCAGCGCGAGGTTGATGGTGGCACGCGGTGAGCCGCCGTAACTAATCATGTTGGCGAATTTCTTCAGCTTGTAGTCCGAAGGATAGCGCGAGGCGAAGACGATGTCGGTGATGTAGTTCTCGATCTTCTCGTCAAGGTAAACCTCGCGGCACACCTCGCGGGCGCGGATGATGTCCTCAGGCTTCACCACGGCGTTGATTTTTGCGCCGGCACTCGCAATGTTCTGGCGCAGAATCAGTTTCTCCTCGTCCTTCTTGGGATAGTTGATGACCACTTTCAGCATGAAACGGTCCACCTGAGCCTCGGGCAGCGGATAGGTGCCTTCTTGTTCGATGGGATTTTGCGTGGCCATCACGAGGAAGGGATCCGGCAGCTTGAAGGTCTCATCGCCGATGGTCACCTGATGCTCCTGCATGGCTTCGAGCAAGGCGCTCTGCACCTTGGCGGGCGAGCGGTTGATTTCGTCGGCGAGGACGAAATTGGCGAAGATGGGGCCGCGGCGCACCACAAACTCCTCGTTCTTCTGGCTGTAAATCAACGTGCCGATGAGGTCGGCGGGCAGCAGGTCGGGGGTGAATTGGATGCGGGCAAAGTCGGCGTCAATGGCACTGGCCATTGACTTGATGGCCAAGGTCTTGGCCAGGCCCGGCACACCCTCAAGCAGAATGTGACCATTGGCCAAAAGGCCAATCAAAAGGCGTTCGGTCATGTGTTTCTGTCCGACGATGACCTTGTTCATTTCGAGGTTGATGAGGTCGAGGAATTGACTCTCACGTTGGATTTTTTCGTTCAGTTCACGAATGTCTGTCTCTATCATTGTTTATTAGTTGTTTAGTTGTCAGTTGTTCAGTTGTAGGACTGTCACATCGTGGCAGCCGTCTTTTTTTTAGGCGCAGGGACTAACGCCGCCTGCTTGAAATCGGGTCGCCCTTACAGGGCTTTGACGCCCGTCAAAAAGCGTGCAAAAGTTGCACTTGTCAGGTTGAATAACTCTTATTTAATAAATTTATTGCGGGAAAAAGGCAACAAAAAACGGGCAACCCGATAGGTCGCCCGCACTTCATTCCGTTTGCAACGCCTTATTTGTCGGTCTTGCTCTCGGTTTTCACTTGTTTTTCAGTTTGGCCTTTGTCGGGCCTCACCATCTTCTCGATTTTCTTCTCGCCAGCCTTGGCGTCCTTCTTGCAGCAGTCGGCTTTCTTCTCGCCAGCCTTGGCGTCCTTCTTGCAGCAGTCGGCTTTCTTCTCGCAGGCCTTGGCATCTTGCTTGCAGCAGTCGGCTTTCTTCTCGTCGGCCTTCTTTTCGGTCACTTTCTCGGTTTTGTTTTTCTTGACAGGTTCTTGAGCTTCAGCGGTTTGGATGCTCATTGCGCCGATGGCAAAGAAAGCCAAAGCGCCCAATAAAATGGATTTTTTCATAGTACGAATAATTTTAGGTAGGTTTGATAAACGTTTGATAAACGCGAATGACATTGCAAATATTGTTCCAAAAGTTGTTTTTTTTGGAAAAACACATAGAAAAATTGACGAAATCTTATGGTTTACAGCAACTTTCCTTGGAATACAAAGGGCATGAGGCTCTCAATGCCATCGAAAGCCATGACAGGGCCTGTTTCGCCTTGGCACAACACACGCAGCCGACATTTCGAGCGTTGTTCCACTTCCACCATCACCTGACGGCACGCTCCACAAGGGGAGACAGGTTCGGCGAGTGTCTTCGTTTCGGAATGGGCCACCACTGCCAGAGCTTCGACGGGCACATCGGGGAACTTGGCTTGTGCCGCAAACAATGCCACGCGCTCGGCGCAAAGGCCGCTGGGATAGGCCGCGTTCTCGATGTTGCAGCCCGTCACCACCGCGCCATTGGCCATACGCACCGCCGCACCCACATGAAACTGGGAATAAGGCGCATAGGCTGCGTCTGTGGCTTCGTGTGCATGGCGCAAAAGCTCGGCATCGCGAAAGTCCATCTCGTCGATGCGGTCGTAAACCGTGTAAGGACAAACGAATTGTTCTGTTCTCATATCGTCATTGTTTTGGATTCATCGTCAATGGGGACGGCAAACAGCAGCATCGACACGAAAAACGCGAACATCGACGCGCCAGCCTGCGTTTCCAAGGTGTCTTCGGGCAACATCGAAAGCAGCATGATGCCGAGAAACACCGCATACAAATAGGTGCGATGCTTTCGCGACGAAAGCCACGGGAAGAGCAAAACCGCAAGAAACACGAGCAAACCCACCACGCCGAAAGCAATCATGATGCTAAGATATTGGTTGTGGGCACGAAAGCGGAACTCCTTGCTCAGCGGCGACTGAATCTCGTCGTAGGCTTCGCTGAAAGCCTGCGGCACATCGCCGGTGCCCACGCCAAACACAGGATGCCGCCCGATGATGCGGAACGCTGCCCGCGTGAACTCGATGCGTTGTGACAACGAGCCTCCGTTGGGGTTGTTGAATTTCCGGTACATGTTGTATTCGAACACCGTCGTCGAAAGTCGCGAGCGCAAGCCCGGATGCCGCCAGTTGTTGTAGTTGGCCACACCCTGCTCAATGTTGCGGATGTCCGCGTCGGTCAAGGCCATCACGCCTTCGGCATCCTTGCGCAAGCCCTTGGAAGTGAGATAGCGTGCCAAAGTAGCCTCAAGGTTCTCCCCGTTGGTGGTCGTGCCGCCGAATGGCAGTTGGCTCCGCTGCGGCCAAGCCGCTTGCATTTCCTTTCGGCAATAGTATAGGCCCACGAATTTGCCGTCCTCGACAGGATTGTAAACCGTGTCGTGCCAATAGTCGTTGCCTTGCGCGGTTTTTCGTTCCAATATGCTGAAATCCACTTGTTTAATTTCAAGCATAGGCTTGACTTGACGCATCACGACGACCATTCCGAGCAGCAAAACAACCAAAGCCGAAACGCCAACCGCAATGCGCAATCCCCGGCCCTTTTTCCATTTTAGGAAAACATAAAGTGCCGACATGGCAACCATTGCTGCAAAAACCACATAGCCCGATAGCGACTCGAATATAAACAGCTGATAGCCAAGCCATAGCAGCAAAACGACTTGAATGGCTTTGCTCCACCAAGGCGCATTTCTGGTGAAAAGTGAATAGCCGATGACGGCCATGCAAAACACGATATGCAAGCAGAAACGGATGTGGCTGATGAAGCGTGAGATTTCCCTAACATCCTCATAATCATGCCTTACATAAGCATAAAAACTGAACCAAGTGGCCACGAATACCGACAAGGCATAAACCAACAACACCAAATCGAAGCGCTTGCGATCCAAAGGCGGCATGCTCGACAAGACGAAAGGCATGACCAATATCGGCAACTTGACACGAAGGTCTTTCATGGCATACTGGAAATCAGAGGTGTAGAGCAGGCCGACAATGTGCATCAAGTAGAAAGCCACCAGAAGGACGGCGGCTTTGTTGTGCCAGAAGAGGGAGAGTTTTTGCTTGAAATCGGGATGAAAATAGATTCTTTCCCTGTTCACACTGCTTCCGATCGGAATGGCATTTTCGTCCCGATTCCCAACGATGCCATCCGCAACCCAGACGAGGATGAGCCAAAACTGCGACATTCCCATGAGGAAAGGCGACAGTGTGAGTCCAACGGCCACCATCAGCAAGCCCATGAGGTAGGCCTGATTCAGATAGGGTCGTATGGAAGCCTGACGGGTCATCACTTGCCGCTCAAGATGGTGTGGTATTCGTCTTTCCCGTTGGTGTTGAGCAAGATTTCAAAGGCGCGTTCAAGGTCGGGGTCGTTTTGGAGCAAAGCTACGATGCGCCCTTTCTGGAAGTAATAGCGGCTCACGATTTCCGAAACCAACAGTTCCTCGATGTCCTTGCGGTTTTTCTGCAAGTCGTTGGCCTTGTCGGCGGCGAGGTTCTGCTCCAACTGCTCGATTTGTGGCTTGATTTGGTCCATATAGCCTTCGGCCGTAGCGTTTTTTTTCAGCTTCTCGACGGCTTTCTCGCTCTCGGTAGTGTAGGTGAAACCCTTGTCTTTCACGAACTTGACGAAATCGTTATAAGTGGCCTCGTCGATTTTGAAGCGGTCGGCTGAGTCGATGCTGCGGTGTTCGCTGTAATACTTGCTGGCGTAGTCGAAGATGTAGTTTTTGCCGTAGAGATAGGCCGTCGCGGTGGCGTAGGGTTCGCGCTTCACCTTCACGTCGGGCGTGATGCCGTGGCCTTCGTAAACAGTGCGTCCGGCCATGGTCTTGAAAGGCTTGCCAAGTGTGTCGGTGACTTTGCGTGCGGTGTCGTTCTTGTGCGAATAGTCGATTTCCTGGATGCAGCGCCCGCTCGGAATGTAGTAGTGCGCCACCGTCACTTTCATTTGCGTGTTGTAGTTCAAGGGCAGAATGTTCTGCACCAGTCCCTTGCCGAAAGTCCTTTGCCCGATGATGATGCCACGGTCATAGTCTTGGATGGCGCCGGCCACGATTTCGGAGGCTGAGGCGCTGCTGCCATCGACGAGGATAGCCAAAGGGATCTCCAAATCCACCGGCTCGTTGGTCGTCGGGTGCATGCTGTTGGCCGTTGCAGCTTTTCCTTTCATCGAAACGACGGGCTTTCCTTTGGAAATGAACAAGTTGACAATATCGACCGCCTCGTTCATCAGGCCGCCGCCGTTGCCGCGCAGGTCGAGGACGAAGCCTTTCAACTGGTGGCTTTTTTTCATTTCCATGAACTTCTCCTTCAGCTCCTTGGCCGCATCTCGGGTGAAGCCACTCAGCGCGAGATAGGCCACACCGTTGTCGAACACTTTATAATAAGGTATGTTGTCTATTTTCACTTTTTCGCGCTTCAGGGTTTTCTCTATGGGTTTTTCTTCTCCGAAGTGCCTGATTTTCAGCCTCACATCGGTACCGGGTTGGCCTTTCAGCAGTTCGCTCACTTGCGCGGTGTTTTTCTTGTGGCAATCCACGCCGTTCACCTCAAGGATGATGTCGCCGGCCACCAGTCCGGCTTTTTGCGCCGGCCAGCCGTAGTAAGGCTCGGAGATGCGGACGTGTTCGCCGTCGTATTGGATGAGTGCGCCGATGCCGCCGTATTCGCCGGTAGTCATAAACTTGGCGTTCTCGATGTCCGACTCGGGGATGAACACCGTGTAGGGGTCAAGGCCTTGAAGCATAGCGTTGATGGCCGACTCGTTCAGTTCGCCCGGGTTGATTTCGTCAACATAGTTGAGGTTCAGCTCGCGCAAGAGGCTGTTGTAGATGTCGAGGCTCTTGGCGATTTCGAAGTTGTTTTGCTTTTCTTGGGCGATGAGGCCGATAGGAAGCAGCAGGGCTAGGATTAGGATGTGTATATTCTTCATTTTATTGAGGTTTTGTCGTTTGTCCCGACGCTGCGCTGCGCTTGCATCGGGTTAATTCGCCCCTACGGGGCTAGCTAAGGCACTGGGTCGTATCCGCTTCCGCCCCAGGGGTTGCACGACAAGATGCGCTTGAAGGTGAGCCAGCCGCCCTTGAGGAAACCGTATTTCGTGACGGCCTCGATGCCGTAGTTGGAGCAAGTGGGTGTGTAGCGGCAGCTTTTTCCGAACCACGGCGACAGCGTCACCTGATAGAGCCTGATTAAGAGAATCATCAACTTAGCGGGAATGTTTGCGATGTGCCTCATGCTTCTTGACGATTTCTTTTATGGCTTTCTGCGTCTTGTTGAACATCTCCCCGTAGGAGTGGATGACCGTTGCGGTATAGACTAACGCCACATCGAGCGAAATATTATCCCGTTGGCAGATTTCGTAGAGCGGCATCTTGTTTTTGCGCCATGCCTCTCGCATCAGGCGTTTCACGCGGTTGCGCTTGACGGCGTGACGGAAGCGTTTCTTCGACACCGAAACCAGCACCCTGACGGTGGCGGGGTGCCCGTCGCACGGGCGGAACCTGACGACGACGCGAAACGGATACACGGAGAAGCCCTTTCCTTTCCTGAAAAGGGCTTCGATGTCGTTCTCCTTGCAGAGGCGTTCGTGTTTCCGGAAATCCTCTTTCGCTGTCATGGTCGGGTGAGGTTTATCTCTTCTTGTTTTTCTTGGCTTCGGCGGCAAGGAATTCCTCGATGGCCATTGTCATGGATTGGGCCGTGGCCGTGGGTGCCTTCACGTTCAGCTCGAAGCCGGCGTCGAGGATGGCTTGGCAGGTGGCCTCGCCAAAGCCGCCGATGGCTACTTCGCCCTGCTCGAAGTCGGGGAAGTTGACCTTGAGCGACTGTATTCCCATCGGGCTGAAAAACACAAGCATGTTGTAGTCCTCAATCTTGACGGTTTCCTTGAGGTCGGCGGGCACGGTGCGGAACATGACGGCCTTCGTGAAGTTGAGCTTGGCGGCGGTGAGCATGTCGAAGGTCGAATCGGAGCTGATGTCGGAGCAGCAATAAAGGTATTTCTCGTCCTTGTGCTTCTTCATGATGTCGATCAAGTCGTTCAACGACTGGTTTCCAAAGAAAATCTTGCGCTTGCGGTATTGCACATAGCGTTGCAGATAGAGTGCCGTCGACTCGTTGATGCAGAAGTATTTCAAGGTTTCGGGCACGGCATAGCGCATTTCCTTGGCCACGCGGAAGAAATGGTCGATGGAGTTGCGGCTCGTCAGGATGACACCTGTGGCTTCGGTGAGTTTGACGTGCTGTTGCCTAAGCTCGCTGGCGGTCACGTCTTCCAGTTTGATGAACTTCTCGAACTTGAAGCTCACTCCGTATTTCTTCATCATTTCGGCGTATGGTGTCTTTGCAATGTCCGCAGGCTGGGGTTGCGAAATCAAAATTGACTTAATCTTCATCCTTTCAACAGAGGTTTTAATATCGTTTCTAATTAGTGTTTTCAGCTTCCAGTTTCGCCTAACACGCTAAAAGACAGAACCATGACTGATATATCTCATGCCTGCCGTCAGCAATAGGACGATGGGTGCGATTTCGAGGGCGCAAAGATACAAAAAAATGAAAAGCGCAGGAATTTTTATTGCAGCCCGGGTTTCAACCACGCCATATACAAACCGTGCCAAAGCCGCCACCACCAACAATCCGACCCCAACCCAGACGAACATGGAATAGGGATTGTAGAGCAGCAAAACCAACAGCGGAAGGACAAACAAAAGGGCAAGGATGGAAACGGAAAGCTGCACTGCCATCTGCCTGTCGATGGCCTCTTTCGACTCAAACAGCCAATTCAGGTAATGCAATGCCAAAAGGCGCGCCAACACCCAACCGCCCACGCAGGCGGCAATGGCCATCAGGTCGCCGAAACTGTTGAACTGTTGCACGTCGCGGGTTATGACAACCACCGACTTTTGCACCAGAAGCGACACCACGAGGACATAGGCAAGCAGCATCGAAACACCCAAGAAACTGCGCAACGGCGACCACTCGCGCAGCAGTTGGTTGGTATGAGCCACGCCGCCCGGCACCGACAATGCTTGGCGAAACTGGCGCGGAAACAGCTGCTTGTTGAGCACCACGAGCAACAACACCAGCGCGATAATGACCAAATCCCAGCCCTGAAGCACGTCATAAGTCACCCGAGGCAAAGGCGTAACCACCCGCCCAAAACCTTGCGTGATGAAGCTCGGCACCACGCTGTCGAACGAAAAATACAACGCAATGCCCGTTGTGTCAGCAGTTTGCGCTGTATCGGCAATGGGGCTATGATAGAATATGTCGGGATACTGCGGCATAAGCACCATTCAAATCACGCTGCAAAAATAAATCATTATTTGCAAAACCAAGGCAAAAACTTTCTAACTTTGCAACCAAAATCAATGTACGGCTGCCACGATGCGACAGCCCTGCAATCCGACAACCACAAACATTAAACAAATCGAAGATTCAATGTAGTTAATAAACAATTAAACGATTCAACATGAACTTAATGCAAGAAATCATTGCCAACGCGCAAGCCAACAAGCAGCGCATTGTGCTCCCTGAGGGCGACGAGCCTCGCACCCTGAAAGCCGCCGACCAGCTTTTGGCCGACGAAGTGGCCGACATCATCCTCATCGGTCCTGCCGGGAAAATCAAGGAAATGACTACCGAATTCGGCCTTCAGCACATCGGCAAGGCTCGCATCATTGACCCGATGACCAACCCCGAGCGCCAAAAATATGCCGACCTCCTTTTCGAAATCCGCAAATCCAAAGGCATGACACCCGAGCAGGCCTACGACCTTGCCGGCAACTTCATGTACCTCGGCATCCTGCTCGTGAAAGCGGGCGAAGCCGACGGCCTCGTCAGCGGCGCACGTAGCACCACTGGCGACATGCTCCGTCCGGCCTTGCAAATCATCAAGACGGTGCCCGGCGTGAGTTGCGTCAGCGGCGCCTTCACGATGTTCCTGCCCGAGGGTTGTCCTTACGGCACCGACGGCCGCATGGTCTTCGCCGACTGCGCCGTCACGCCCATGCCGACGGCTGAACAATTGGCCGAAATCGCCATCTGCACCGCCGACACGGCCAAGGCCATCGCCAAAATCGACCCCATCACCGCCATCTTAAGTTTCTCCACCAAGGGCAGCGCCAAGCACGAAGTCGTCGATAAGGTCATCGAGGCCACGCGCATCGCCAGGGAACGCCGTCCCGACCTCGTCCTCGACGGCGAACTGCAAGCCGATGCCGCCATCGTGCCATCCGTCGGCTCGAGCAAGGCCCCGAACAGCCCTGTGGCTGGCAAGGCCAACACGCTCGTGTTCCCTTGCCTCGAAGTCGGCAACATCGCCTACAAGCTCGTGCAACGCCTCGCCGGTGCCGAAGCCGTCGGCCCCGTGCTGCAAGGCCTCGCCAAGCCCTGCAACGACCTCAGCCGCGGATGTTCCATCGATGACGTTTACAAATTGGTGGCCATCACCTGCAATCAGGCCATTGCGCAGAAATAACCGTTTGTAGGGACACACCGCGTGTGTCCGCAACGAAAATAATAGCGGACGCATGCGATGCGTCCCTACAAACCAACAATTCAACGATTCAACAATTAAACAATCAACATAATGAAAATCCTCGTATTAAATTGCGGCAGTTCCTCCATCAAATACCAATTGTTGGAGATGGAAAACGCCAATTCATCGCGCCTGTTGGCCAAGGGCCTCTTGGAGCGCATCGGCCTCGAAATGGGCGAGTTTACCCACAAATACAATGGTGAGAAGCACTACGAACAACTTCCCATCCCGAACCACACTGAAGGTATCAAATTGGTTCTCAACGCTTTGGTAAACGAGAAGATGGGTGTCATCAAGGACTTGAAAGAAATCAACGCCGTCGGTCACCGCGTGGCCCACGGTGGCGAGAAATTCAGCCACAGCGTCCTCATCGACAACACAGTCATCGACTTGATCAAGGAACTCGTCGACCTTGCCCCGCTGCACAACCCAGGTGCCTTGCAAGGTATCGCCGCCATGAAGGAAGTGCTTCCTGGCATCCCGATGGCGGCGGTGTTCGACACCTCGTTCCACAGCACCATGCCCGCCGAGGCTTATCTCTATGCCCTGCCTTACGAGTACTATGAGAAGTACCGCATCCGCCGCTACGGCTTCCATGGCACGAGCCACAAGTACGTGGCTGAGAAAGCCGCCGCTTTCGTCGGGAAGGACTGGAAGCAGTCGAAAATTGTAACCTGCCACTTGGGCAGCGGCGCGAGCATCGCCGCCGTGGAATACGGCAAGTCGGTGGAGACCTCAATGGGATTCACTCCCGTTGAAGGCCTCATCATGGGCAGCCGCACCGGCGATTTGGACGTGGGTGCTTTCATGTACATCATGGACAAGGAAGGCCTTTCGACCAAGGAGATGAACACCTTAGTCAACAAGAAATCTGGCCTCGTGGGCATCACGGGCGGCAAGCAAGACATGCGCGACGTGCGCGCCGCCAAAGAAGAAGGCGACGAGCGCTGCACCTACGCCTTCAACATGTTCGCCCACCGCGTTAAGAAGTATATCGGCAGCTACATGGCCGTGATGAACGGTGCCGACATCATCATCATGACTGGCGGCATCGGCGAAAACGCCTGGTTCATGCGTGAAGCCATCCTCGAGAACATGGAAGGCCTCGGCATCGAGCTTGACCGCAAGATGAACAAGGAGACCATCGGCGACGCGGGCGTCATCAGCACACCCAACTCGAAGATCACCGTGGTGGTGTATCCTACCGACGAAGAGTTTGTTTAACGTGAGTTCGATATAAAATAATTGGTTGAAAAAGAATAACATAGCGATGTTTTTCGTATATTTGTAGTGCAAAAAACAAACGAAAACCGCTATGTTATCAGACAGCAAAATTACGGAAATTTATTGCATGGCAGACGATTTCTGCAAGTTTTTCAACGAGACGGTAAGAAGGCACACCCTTCAGGTGAGCGACGGGAAGCGCCACCGCAACAAGCCCAACCGCATGTCGGATGCCGAGGTGATGACCATCCTCATAGCCTTCCACATGGAAGGGCACCGTTGCCTGAAGCACTTCTACCTAGGCTATGTGTGCAAGCACTGGGGCCACCTCTTCCCCAAGACCGTGTCGTACAACAGGTTCGTGGAACTGGAGCGGGAAGTGGCCCTGCCTCTGCTGGTCTTCGTCAAGCAGGTGCTGCTGGGCAAGTGCACGGGCATCAACTTCGTCGACTCCACGCCGATGCGCGTCTGCCGCAACCAGCGCATCCACTGCCACAAGGTGTTCAAGGGCATCGCCATGAGGGGCAAGTGCTCCATGGGATGGTTCTTCGGCTTCAAGATGCATCTCATCATCAACGAGAAGGGCGAAGTGCTGAGTTTCATGATCACCCCGGCGGATGTCGACGACAGGGAGCCGCTGAAGGTAAAGGACTTCGTGAGGGAAATCCACGGAAAACTGGTCGGCGACAAGGGCTACATATCCAAGGAACTCTTCCATGAGCTGTTCGTCGATGGCATCCAGCTCGTCACCAAGGTGAGGAACAACATGAAGAACTGCCTGATGAGCGTGTCCGACAAGGTGTTGCTCCGCAAGAGGGCCGTGATAGAATCCGTCAATGACGAGCTGAAGAACATTGCGCAATTGGAGCACTCAAGGCATCGCTCCTTCAACAACTTCATCGTCAATGCCGTCTCTGCCCTCGCCGCCTACTGCTTCTTCCCAAAGAAACCAGCAATCTCACTTGAACACATGCACGATAACCAACTGACCCTCTTTTGATTACTTATATCGAACTCACGTTAATT
>ONVP01000014.1 GCA_900321315.1 uncultured Bacteroidales bacterium | reverse complement strand
TTGGCGATGCCAAACAGATAGTGAAGCAGTTGCAGCCGCGAGGAATAGTCCATGTAGTGTCCCACCTGCTGGCTGACTTCGTAGAGGTTGTAGTCCTTCTCCAAAATCTCGCGCAGCATCTTGATATAATTCTCGGCACGTTGCTGCCCAAAATTTTGGAGGAAGAAGCGCTTCACATAGTCGAGTTCCGACTTCTTGACGTTGCCGTCGGCCTTCATCACGGCGGCGGAAAGCACGAGAAGCGTCACATTGAAGTCGCGCTTCTCCTCCGTATTGTCGAAAGTGTCAGTCACTTCCGACCTGATGACCTTTGGCCTATTGCCGGAGAACAGCCCGCCGATGGCATAGCCGATGATGCCGCCGAGCGGCCCGCCAAACGACCAGCCCAATCCTAATAGAATCCTGAACCGACAAAATTAATCTGCAAAAGGCATTTCATTAATGAAAAAGGTGTAATTTTGCGCCTCGCAATTTTATACGTATCAATAATCAACTTTTAACAAACTTCACATGAAAAAAGTTTTCTTATCACTCGTGTTTGTGGCAATGTCGGCAATGGCATTCGCCCAACAATGGACGGACATCGGCAAGGATTCGTCCCTCGCGAAGCCCTGCAGTCCTGTGGTCAAGTTGGTTTCGAGCAGCGAACAGCGCATTGTCGTTGACTTTACGCTTTCGGGCTTCAACATGACCCAAGTGCGCACTCCCAACGGCAGCCAGACGGTTGTTTCCGTCCCGAAGATGGCTTCCATGCTTGAGGCCGGCGCCCCCGACCTTCCCCAATTTCCCATCCCTGCCATCATTGGCGACAGGGCAGAAATGAGCGTTAACATCACGTCGTCGGACTTCACTGACTACGAGAACGTTGAAATCGCTCCCTCGAAAGGCAACTTCAGCCGTCAGATTGACCCTGAAACGGTGCCCTACACCTACGGCGCAATGTATGCCAAAAACGCCTTCTATCCCGCCATCCAAGCCTATTTGGAAATGCCTTATATCCTTCGCGATTTCCGCGGACAGAACATCATGGTGCGCCCCTTCGCCTACAATCCTGCGACGAAGACCTTGCGTGTGTATCACCACATGACCATTGAGATGAAAAAGGTGAGCGACAACGGCGTGAACCAAAAGGCCGCCCGCAAGTCGGCAGTCAAGATGTCGCCCGAAATGAAAGCCGCCTACGAGAGCCGTTTCATCAACTTCAAGGAAAACGGTGCCAAGTATAACTTCCTGACAGACCGCGGCGAGATGCTCGTCATCTGCCCCGACCAATACATGGAAGCCATGCAGCCCTTTGTGGATTGGAAGAACCAGTCGGGCCGTCCCACCACCATGGTGAGCGTGACCGAAGCTGGCGGCAACAACGACAACGCCATCAAGAACTACATCTCCAACATCTACAATGATCCGTCGCGCAACTTATGCTACATCCTGCTCATTGGCGACTATGCCGACCTCACGCCCCACTCCATGAATGGTGGCCGCAGCGACAACTGGTTTGGCCAATTGGAAGGCAACGACAACTATCTTGAAGTCTTTACTGGCCGTTTCTCGGTTGAGAATGCCACGCACGTTGCCACCCATGTCAATAAGATTATTTACTACGAGCGCGATATGCCCAAGGGCGAAGCTTGGCTTGACAACGGCATCGGTATTGCCGCCAACGAAGGCGCAGGCAACGGACACTTCGGCGAGGCCGACTATGTGCACATGAACTACATCCGTGACACCCTGATGCACTACACCTACGAAGATGTTACCAAGCAATACAGCGGCGTTGGCAGCGGCACGAGCGCGGCAGCCATCAGCGCCGACGTGAACAACGGCGCCAGCATTATCAACTATTGCAACCACGGTTCGCAAACCGGCTGGGCCGTTGCTGGCTATTCCATGAGCCATGTGAATGCCCTCGTCAATGACAACAAATGGCCCTTCGTTTGGTCAGTGGCCTGCGACGTCGGTCGGTTCCAAGGCAGCTGCTTTGCCGAGGCTTGGCTTCGCGCCACCAACAACAGCACTGGAGTGCCCACTGGTGCCGTCGGCGGAATGTTCAGCTGGATTTCCCAACCCTGGCAACCGCCCATGTACGGCCAAGACGAAATGAACAGAATCCTCACCGGATGGAAAGAGAGCGACCAATTCAACCACACCTTAGGTAGTGCTTCTTTGAACGGCAACATGTTCATCCTTGATGCCGTTCCATCCGACCAAGGTGAAACCCACAACACATGGCTTCTCTTCGGCGACCCGAGCCTGATGGTGCGCACCGACGTGCCTTCCAGCATGAACCTCAGCATCAACCCGCCCATCCTCATGATTGGCGCAAGCGAATTGGAAGTCAGCACCACCAACACCGACTTCGGCATTGCCACCCTGATGAAAGACGGCGAAGTGCTTGCCTCCGGCGAAATCCACAACGGCATTTGCACACTCGCATTCGCGCCTGTCAGCGACGTGGGCACCGCCACCCTCACCGTGATGGGCTACAACAAGGTGACCGAGGTGGTTGAAGTGATGATCAACCCTGCCGAAGGCGCATACATTTCGGCTAGCGACCTCACCCCTACATTCGCCCCCGTCAACCAAGAAACCAGCATGAGCCTGACCTTCAAGAACGTTGGCGTTGACCCGACCTCGGGCATCACCACCGTCAGCTTGAGCAGCGACGACTCGCGTCTGACCATCCTCAACGGCACCTCCGAGTTCGGCATATTGGGTGCCGAGGAAACCATCACGCTTGAAAACGCCTTCAGCTTCATCATCGCCGAGGAAGTTGAAGACGGCACTGTCTTCCGCATCGACTACACCATGACTTGCGGTTCCAACACTTGGAGCGGCAAGGGCTTCGTCACCGCCGGCAAGGCCATCCTCGACTACGCCGGAACCGACTGGTCCGAGTCCTTTACTCCGGGCGAGACACTGAGCCTCGTGGCCAAGTTCAAGAACGCTGGCCACTACATGGCCACCAACGCCATCGCCAGCATTGCCTGCCAGAGCGACTATGTCAGCATCCTCAACAACACCGTTGAAGCCGGCACCATCGATGCCGAAGGCACGGCCACCTGTGTGTTCCAAATCGCCGTCAGCGCCAACTGCCCCGCAACCGAATCCATCCCCATCAGCTTCAGCATGACCGCCGACGGCGGCCTATTTGCCGAAGGCGAAATGAATCTGCGCAACTCATGCACGGTCATCTTCAACTTGAGAGACAGCTATGGCGACGGCTGGAACAACAACTTCCTGGTCGTTTCGTTCGACGACGGCACGCCGTCGCAGAGCCTCACCATCGAAAACGGTTACAGCAACACCGTTTCGATGAAAATCGGCAGCGGCTCATTGGTCAGCCTCCGAATGAACGCAGCCTATTACATTAACGAATGCTCGTTCACCATCACCTACGAAGACGGTGCCGTGATTCTTGAAGCCAGCAACCTCAGCGCATCATGGACCAACCAATTCGTGTGCAACTGCACCACCACCATCGCAACGGAAACCTACAACCCGATTGAAAACCTCGCCTACAACACGAACATGGGAAGCATCGTCCTGACTTGGGACGCTCCGGAAGACGCCACGGGCTACAGGATCTCGCGCAATGGCATCGAACTTGGCGAAACCCAAACACCGAGCTACACCGACGAGGTCTTGAAAGAAGACAGCTACACCTACTGCGTGACCGCCCTTTACGGCAGCAACGAGTCGGTTCCCGTGTGCATCGTGGTCAGAGCCGAATTGGGCATCGAGGAGGACGAGGCCGAGTTTGCCATCTATCCCAACCCGGCCAACAACACCTTGTATGTCAACGGCGGCAACGCTGAGTTCAGCTACGAGATGTTCAACGGCATGGGCCAAAAGGTGGCCAACGGCAACGGCCAAGGCACTCAAGAAATCAACGTCAATGGCATGGCCAAAGGCGTTTACTTCTTGCGCCTCACTACCGGCACACAAGTGCGCATGGAAAAGGTAGTGGTGGAATAAGTCCACTTTCGCCAAAACATCAAGAAAGGATTGCCCCAAAAAGCAATCCTTTCTTTTTGTGCATTAATTATTAGGAAACAGCACAAAAAGCCGTACCTTTGCGGCAACATTAAAAACAAATCAACATGAAAAGACCTTCCATTTTTTCCGTTCGGAAAGCGGCCATGATTTTTTCCGCCATTGCTATCGCATTGGCGTTCAGCGCATTCCTCAACAACGAAAAAAACCACATCCAACGTTTCAAGGATGCCGCCCTGAACCTCGACAACACGCGACACACCTTGGTTGGCGAGTACGACTACTGGCCCGAATGCGGCATCCGCATCACGGGAAGCCATCTCGCCTCGCTCATTTCCTTGCCCGAGCTTCAGCAAATGCTCCCCTGCCCGCTCTATGTGTCAGGGCCGCACCACAACGGCCAATGGGACCTCGAAAACGAAAACGATTTCGGCCACTACAACCCCGAAGCCATCGAATACCTTGGCAACATCGCCAAGAAAGTGGTCGCCGACAAGAAATTCGTAAAACTCAGCAAACCTCTCATTGACAAGTACTTGTATCGCCAGATGCACATTATGATGGTCATACACGACGCGCTTTATGATGGTGCCTACAGCCAAGAGGAACGCGAGACCATTTTCAGGACATCTGTGGAAACAAAAGGATTGGACTACGGTGCATACGAAACCGGTTTCTTCTTGCAGTTGCTGAACCTCGAAGACAACTCATACGTTTATGGCAACATCGACTACCGCTTCCTCCATTTCTGGGCAAGACGCTGGAGCGATGGCACCATTGACCAATTCTACCAAGGCCTGTGCACCATTTTCAAGGCGTATTACCCTGACTACAAGTTCTCTACAGATGTTTATTGGAAGAGCGACTCTGAAATGGAAAGTGAAGAATGGTACGGCGATGGCGACGACTATTCGGAAACCTACGTGGTCATCGATGGCTCGCAACTTCGCCTGCGATTGGAGCCTTCGACGAGCGCCGAAACCCTCAAATGGGGCGACGGATCCAACCGTCATCCAAAAGTGGGCGAGCGCTTTTTGTACATCGGCGAAACGGACGATTTCTACCAAATCTATTTCCACGGCAACTACGTTTGGGTGTCGAAGAAATACTCGCACGTGGAGTGATTTCTGTCGTGCTGGGCATTGCAACAACGGTGCATCTCGTCTGATGCACCATTTTTTTTTGCCAAAATCAGGTGCAGGCGTTATTCTTTTTGTTATTTTAGCACCTAATTCTTATAGACAATTCTGTATTAGGACAATTTCAGTATGAAAACTAACCCCAAAACCCTATAACATGAAGAAAACCATTCTTTTACTCTCTCTCTTGTTCTCGCTTGCCACGGCCTCCCGAAGCGAGAACGTGTTTCTTTTCGAGCAGTTCAACGACGATTTCCTCCCATTCGGATGGAACATTTCCGGAGTCGACAGCGACTATTGGTGGATTGCCGAGTCCAGCCTTGCAGGCGGAACACCAAACGAACTAACGTTTTACTGCAACGTCATGGGAACATGGCGACTGATTTCCCCCACAGTCAATCTCACAGGATTGGAGAACCTCAATGTTTCGTTCAAGCACTACTATGCACAACAGATGGGTGCCAACCTGACCATTGGCATCGCCACATCTTCCGACAACGGAGCACATTGGCACACGGGCTGGTCGCATACCTACACGGCTTCGGGCAGGTATGAGGTAAACGCACAAATAGCGACAGAAGACATTGGGAATGAAAATGTTACAATCTGCATTTTCTTTTCCAACAGCGACGATATGAACTTCAGCGAACTCAACCTTGACAATATTGCGGCCTACGTGCAAAATGACCTTGATATCGAGATGCAGAGCATCAATGTGGACGAGTTGCAGGCCAACCGCAATTTCGAAGTCGGGATGCGCTTGTTCAACACGGGTGCCGACATCGTCACTTCGGTTGAAGGCTATTACCAATTTAACGAACAAGAACCTGTCAATCAAACTTTTAGCGTCAATATTCCCGGCAACACTTTCGAAGACCTGAGTTTTGAGATTCCCGCCAACCTGATTCCAGACACTTACACGCTCACTATGGGCATCACAAAGGTGAACGGCATGGAAGACAACGACCCGAGCAACAACAGCAAAAGCAAAACGGTTTCGGTGGCCTGCGCCACTGCGCAACGCTTGCCCCTATTCGAGCATTTCACCAGCTCCACCTGCGGCACCTGCCCCCAACTGAGCGCACAGATGCAGACTTTCTGCAACAACAATCCGGGCAAATACACCTACGTGAAATACCAAATGAGCTGGCCTGCGCCCGGCGACCCGTATTACACTTCCGAGGGCGGCACCCGAAAGTCTTATTACGGTGTCAATTCCGTGCCGTGGCTCTTTATGGACGGTGTGAGTTACGAATTTAACCCTGTGACACAGAACGACTTCAACGCGCATTACAACACGCCCGCTTTAGTAGAAATCAAAGGCTCCTATTTTATAGATGGCAACACCATCCACATCACCACAGACCTCATGGCCTTCGCCGACCTGAACAACATCCGCGTGTATGTTTCGGTCAATGAAAAGACGATACACAACAACGTGGGCAACAACGGCGAAACTTCGTTCCACCATGTGATGATGAAATTGCTGCCCGATGCGCAAGGCAAGACGCTCTCGCTGAAGACTGGACAAATCGAACGCCTCAGTTTCGAGCAAAACATGGCGAGCACTCATGTGGAAGAGATGGACGACCTTGAAGTGGCCGTATGGGTTCAGAAATACAATTCCAAACAGGTGTATAACAGCTGCTTCCTCTTCGCGACCGCCAACCATCCCTACGCACCCGAAAACCTGACTTTGGAGAAAAACGCCACCACTTTGACCGCCAGTTGGGACACACCATCAGGCAACACGCCCACGGGCTACAACATCTGGCTCAACGAAACCCTCGTGGCCGAAAACGCCAATGGAACAAGCCGCACTTTCGACATCGTGCAAGGCGAGGACTTCTATTGCGTTCAGGTTCAGGCGGTTTATGGCGATGGCATCACTTCGGTTAAAGCCGTTGCTACCGACAGCGAGACTTGGAGCCTCAACGAAACCACGGAAAACACCATCAGTCTTTATCCCAACCCTGCCTCCGAAATTGTTTCATTGCAAGGCATGAACCCTGTTGAAGCTCAGATTTACAACTGTTTAGGCCAACTCGTCCTTACCTTGGACCACCCCAAAGAGATCCATGTCGCCCAACTGCCCAACGGACTTTATGTCTGTATCCTAAAAGAAGAAAACCAAACTCAAAAAGTCACCAAATTTATTGTCAATCACTAAAAAACACAAGCCATGAAAAAATTACTGTTTTGCATATTCGCCTTGAGCCTTTACCTTTCAGGACAAGCTTTCAACACCATCGACCCTGACTTGCAAAGGGAGATGTCGTCAAGAACAGACAACGAGAAAATCAAAATCAACATACTGCTTTCGGAGCAATCCAAGCCGATGGACCTGCTTCGCAAGGCTAATGCTTTCGCTACCAAGCAAGAACGACGTCAGTTTGTCATAGAAAATTTGCAGCGGCAAGCCAAGTCTTCGCAAGCCGATTTGTTGGCTTTGCTGGAGGAAATGGAGCTTAACGGCATGGTGGAAGACATCCGTCCGCTGTGGTTGGTCAATTCCGTGAGCTGCCATGCCAACAAGCAGGCCATCAACGACTTGGCGCAACGGCGCGACATCATGACTGTGTATTATCTCGAAGAAACCCAATGGATTTTTGACGAGGAAGCCACGCCTGCACCCAAAGGCGGACGCGAAATCGCGGAGAACCTGCTGCAAGTGAATGCGCCGCAAGTGTGGGAACAAGGCTACAAGGGCGCAGGTGTTTTGGTTGCTGTCATCGACACGGGCATCCGCCTCGACCATGCCGACTTGGCCGGTCGCCTTTGGGACGGCGGACCAGAATTTCCTAACCACGGCTACGATTTCTATTATCAAGACAACGATCCTTCAGACGACCTCGGGCATGGCTCTCATGTGGCCGGAACCATTTGTGGCACAGGTGCTTCGGGTTCACAGACCGGCATAGCTCCTGAAGCCACCGTGATGGCTTTGAAGTGTTTCAGCAGTGCTGGCATTGCCGAAGAATCCCATTGGATTACAGCCATGCAATTTGCCGTGGAGCATGGTGCCGACATGGTCAATATGTCGTTGGGGCGACCTCAAGCCAATGAAGCGCAAAAGCGAATGATGCGCATTGCTTGCGACAACACTTTGGCTGCTGGCGTGCTCGCCCTGGTTTGCGCTGGCAACATCCGACCGATGCTACCTATGGTGCCCGTGCCTCACAATGTCTATTCGCCGGGTTCGTGCCCTCCACCCTATCTGCATGAAGACCAAATGGTTAATGCTGGCGGGACGAGTTGCGTGATATGCGTGGGCGCGGTCAATTTCAACGATGAGCTTGCCTCATTCTCTTCCCAAGGGCCGAGCATGTGGACGGATGTGCCCGAATACAACGACTATCCCTATACCGCTGGCAGTGCCACCGAAATCGGCCTCATCCGCCCCGACATTTGCGCTCCTGGGGTGCAAATCAAGTCGCTGGACTACAACACCACAGACGGCTACACCTTGATGGACGGCACTTCGATGGCCACGCCTTTGGTGGCTGGTGCCGTCGCCTTGATGCTCTCCAAAAACCATGAACTCACGCCTGCGCAAATCTCCGAGATTCTGGAACGCACCTCCGTGAAACTCACCGAGCACAAGAGCAACGACTTCGGCACAGGACGACTGGATGCCTTGGCCGCCATCAATGCCGTGGATTACGACGGGATTGAAGAAAAACAAGGCAAAGCACAAGTCTATCCCAATCCGAGCACGGGCGATTTCACCGTTGCATGTGAAGGAATCCAAGCAATTTCCGTATTTTCTGTCGATGGCAAGTTGCTGAAAACCATCGAAGTGAGTGGAAACGAATATCGCATCGAAAACTTACCCAAAGGCGTTTATGTGCTGAAAATCGACACGGAAAACGGTGTCATCATGAACAAAATCGTAAAATTGTAAACCATGAAACGAATCGGCCTGATTTCCATTCTGTTATTGGCCTGCATGATGGGTTTTGCCCAAGGCTGCCTCGACCCGCTTTTGAGCCAGGAAATGAACCGCCGCAGCAATGACGAGCAAATCGAAATCGTCGTGCTGATGAAAGCGAAATACGACCGCTCGCAGCTTTGCCGTCGCGCCGATTATTTTCCCTCACGCTCCGATCGCAGAACGTTTGTAGTCAATGAGTTGAAGGCTTTCACGGAGGCTTCGCAGTACGACTTGAAACGTGTCCTTTCGGAAATGGAAAGGCGGCAAATCGTAACTACCCCAAACGTTTTGTGGATGTCGAACGCCTTGTATTTCAAGGCCACCAAAGCGGCCATCCTTGACCTTGCCTCGCGCAATGACATTGCCATAATCAGTCTCAACCAGAAGCATTACTGCTTGGGCGACACCGCCATGGAACCTGCCTCCGCGACGCGAGAAATCACGTCGAATGTGCTTCGGGTGCGCGCCAATGAGGTTTGGGCGTTGGGCTATCGTGGACAAGGTGTCGTGGTGGCCGTCATCGACACGGGCGTAAACTACGAGCACGTCGATTTGGCCGACCATCTTTGGGACGGTGGCAACGAGTTTCCGCATCATGGCTATGATGTTTACAACAACGACAACGACCCGATGGATGACATGGGACACGGGACGCATTGTGCCGGAACGGTATGCGGCGACGGCACGGCTGGTTCGCAAACAGGTGTGGCACCTGACGCCACGCTGATGTGTGTCAAGTGTTTGGACAATTATGGTTGCGGCACGGCGGCCAGCATCGCGGCTGGCATAGAATGGGCCGTCGAACATGGATGCGACCTTTTCAGCCTGTCGCTTGGCATCCCCAATTCCACGATAGCCGAGCGCACTTTGCTGCGCCACACCTGCGAGGCCGTTTTGGACGCGGGCATTGTGGGTACCGTTTCCGCTGGCAACGAAGGCAACACGGGACCTGTCCCCAACAACGTGGGCGTTCCCGGTAGTTGCCCTCCTCCTTATATGGATCCCGTTCAGATGGAGAATCCGGGCGAGTTGAGTTGCACCATCACTGTTGGAGCCGTTGACAACAACGACAATCCGGCTAATTTTACCTCGCGCGGCCCCGTCACTTGGACCAACACCGAGTTTGGCGACTACCCGTATAATCCCGGCATAGGCCTCATCCGCCCCGACCTGTGTGCCCCGGGTGTGGACATCAAGTCGCTGCATTTCGGCCTTTCGCCGGCATACAACACCATGAGCGGCACCTCGCAGGCGACCCCTGCCGTGGCTGGCACCATTGCGCTGATGCTCAGCAAATGCGACTTCCTCACTCCGGCAGAAATCTGTCGCATTTTGGAGGAAACCGTCGTTCCGCTTTCCGAAACCAAAAGCAACGTCACGGGCTTTGGCCGCATTGATGCCTTGGCCGCCGTCGAGGCTGTGGTTGCAGGCCCTTTGTCGTTGGTGTCCTACCAAATCAACGACCCACAAGGCAATAACGACCACCAAATCAACCCCGGAGAAAGCGCCACCATCGACCTGACTTTGCTCAACGACACCGGCGAATCCCTCAACAACCTCACAGCACAACTCTCGACCAATTCAGACAAAGTCGCCATCACAAGCGGCATGGTGCAGTTTCCTGCGTTTGGTCCCAATCAAACCCTCACGATTGAAAACGCTTTTGCCTTTGAAGTCAGCGAGGACGCCATCGGCAATGAAGGCCTCCGTTTCACTTGCGATGTCTTTGACGAGGGCATTCTGATTGGCCGATTCAGCCTCAGTTTCAAGGTTTATGGCTATGTGCTGAACATCGCCGCAATCACTGCGCTGAATGACGACAACGGCAACGGCCTGCTTGAACCGGGCGAGACCGCCGACTTGCACGTTATTGTGGAAAATATCGGCAACTTGACGGCTTCGTCGTTGGTTGGGACGCTTTCCACCGACAATGAATTCCTTACCATCCATGAAGCACAAAAGCCGTTTGGGACGATAGAAGAATCTGGCGAAAACTACGCGGATTTCCATGTTTCCTTGAGCGCAGAGGCACCTGCCAATGGAACTATTCCGCTCAAGCTCACCCTTGTGGACGGAGAAGGGAAACCGACTTGGCTTGGTTATGACTACAAAACCACTTGCAACATCGTTTTCACGCTGCGCGACGCATGGGGCGACGGCTGGTATGGCTCCTATCTTTCCGTCAATTACGGCGATGGAACAACGCCAGAGCAAATGACCGTCTCCAGCGGAAACTCGCTCACCCACACCCGCGAAGTGACGACAAACTCACAAATCACGCTCACTTGGCACTCCACGGGCTTCGATTGGAATGTTAGTTTTGAGGTTGCCTACGAGGACGGCGACGTCATTTACCAAAACCAAGGTGGCATGTCTTCGCCTTTCTCGTTTGTGGTCAATTGCATGGGAAGCGGATATGTCGAAGTGGCCGAAAGACTGCCGGAAAGCGAAGCTTCGATTTTCCCGAACCCCTCGCATGACAGTTTCACCATCGTTTGCGATGGAATGAGGCGGATTGAGGTGTTCTCCATTGATGGAAAACTGGTGAAAACCATACAAGTAAACAATGCTCAATGCCAACTTGACGGTTTGGAAAGCGGAGTTTATTTTGTGAGGATTGAAGCGGAAAACAGTGTTATCGTAAACAAAATCGTAAAACTATAAAAACCATGAAAAGATTTGTACTAATTTTCATTCTGTTGTCAGCCTGCATGATGGGCTTTGCCCAAGGCTGCCTCGACCCAGTATTGAGCCAAGAAATGAACCGTCGCAGCGACGACGAGCGAATCGAAGTCGTCGTGCTGATGAAAGCGCAATACGACCGCTCGCAGTTGAGCCGCAGAGCCGACTTCATCCCTACAAAAGCCGAGCGCAGAGCGTTTGTAGTCAATGAGTTGAAAGCCTTTGCAGAGGCTTCACAACACGACTTGAAGCGCACCCTCGCCGAGATGGAAAGCCATGGCTTGGTTTCGTCTGTGCGCAGCCTGTGGTCAGCCAATACGCTGTATTTTGAAGCCACAAAAACCGCTTTGCTCGACCTCTCAGAACGCACTGACATTGAAACCATTAGCCTCAACACCCAGCACCAATGGATTCCCGAAGGCGAAACGCCGAAACCGGCATCCGCTACGCGCGAAATCACGCAGAACATCACCCAAGTGAACGCCGACAAGGTGTGGGAATTGGGCTATACGGGTGCAGGCGTCTTGGTTTCCGTCGTCGATTCAGGAGTGAACTACAACCACCTCGACCTTGCCGACCACCTTTGGGACGGCGGCGAGGAGTTTCCGCACCACGGCTATGACATCGTGAACGACGACAACGACCCGATGGACGACAAAGGTCACGGGACGCATTGTGCAGGCACGGTGTTGGGCGACGGAACCGCAGGTTCGCTGACGGGCATGGCACCCGAGGCCACCTTGATGTGCGTCAAGAGCATCAAGGCTGATGGCTTTGGCGGCGCAGTGAACATCGCGGGAGGCATGGAATGGTCCGTCGAGCATGGCTGTGACTTGATTAGCATGTCGTTAGGCATGGTCAATGCTGGGATTGCGGACAAGGAAATCTTGCGCCGCACCTGCGAATCCATTTTGGATGCGGGCATCATCGCCCTGGTTTGTGCTGGCAATGAGGGCGCTTTCCAGTTCTACGCCCCCATCCCGAACAACGTGCGCGTGCCGGCCAGCTGCCCCCCGCCCTACCTCGACCCCGACCAAATGGCCAACCCCGGCCCCTTGAGTTGCGTGGTGGCCGTCGGAGCCGTGAACTATAATGACGCTGCCGCCGATTTCACCTCGCAAGGCCCTGTCACTTGGCAAGACACCGAGTTTGGCGACTACGCCTACAACCCCGGCATCGGCCTCATCCGCCCCGATGTGTGCGCCCCGGGCGTGGGCATCAAGTCGTTGGACTATGAAAACACCAGCGGCTACACCAACATGGACGGCACTTCGCAGGCCACACCTTGCGTGGCGGGCATCGTCGCCCTGATGCTGCAAAAGAACCCCGAACTCACGCCCGCCGAGATTTGCCGCATTTTGGAAGAGACCTCCGTCAAGCTGACGCCCACCAAGAGCAACGTCACCGGCGTGGGCCGCGTGGATGCCTTGGCCGCCGTCAATGCGGTTCCGGCTTGGGACGGCGTTAAAGAAACCGCGCTGAACGCCAACCTTTTCCCCAACCCAACTCGTGACAATTTCACCATTCAATGCGAAGGCATGAAACAGGTTGAAATTTATTCCATCGACGGAAGATTGGTGCAAAGCCTTTCTGTCAATGGATCGGAATGTTTGATTGAAGGGTTGGATTGTGGGATTTATATGGTTAGGATTGAGACAGATGAGGGAAGTGTTGTTAGGAAGATGGTGAAGATGTGATTTTACAAGACAAACGGTGCGCCTCAAATGAAGCGCACCGTTTTCATTTCAATAAACTCCAAAGATTACTCCGTCACTTCCAAAGCCTTAGCCCTAAAATTCACCAAATCTTCCTCAATGAAGTTCTTCACATAGACGCTCTTTCCGATGACATCTTCCTCAGCGGCGTGGACATAGACGTTTGCCGATTGGGTGAAGAGATGCGGGGCGCGGGTGGCGTCGTCCAAGATGAGTAACGACATCATAATGTCGCCGGTCATGTCGTAAAGGCGACGAGCCAAGAAGTCTTGAACCTCTTGGTTGTTGGCTTCTTTCACGTAGTTGATGCTCTGCTCGTAAAATTCCACGAGGGTGCGTACCGTGTTCTGCAAAGGCTTCAACTCTTCGGAAACCTCGTTTTCCAGCATTTCCTTCATGATGGTGAGGTAGGTGCCGTTGGTGATGTAACGGATGGCAGCCACCACCTGCAACTGCGTCGTGCCTTCGTAAATAGAGAAGATACGGGCGTCGCGGTAGAGGCGCTGGCACTTGTACTCCATGATGAAGCCCGAGCCGCCGTGGATGCTGATGGCATCGTAGGCGTTTTGGTTGGCGTACTCCGAGTTCATGCCCTTGGCCAAAGGCGTGAAGGCATCGGCAAGGCGCGAGTACTTCTTGCACTCGGCGCGTTCCTCAGGCGTCAGCGGACGCTCGCGCTGGATGTCTTCGAGGCACTTGTAGATATCGACATAACGGGCAGTCTGATAGAGCAAAGAACGACCTGCATCAATCTTAGCCTTCATGCGGGAAAGCATGTCATAAACGGCGGGGAACTCGATGATTCTCTTGTGGAACTGCTGACGATCGTTGGCGTATTTCAAAGCCTCGTTGTAAGCCTCTTGTCCCAGACCCACGGACTGGGCGGCGATGCCCAGACGGGCGCTATTCATCAGAGCCATCACATATTTGATGAGGCCTAAACGGGTCTCACCGCAAAGTTCGGCCTTGGCGTTCTTGTAGGTCAGCTCGCATGTGGGCGAACCGTGGATACCCAACTTATGCTCGATGTGGCGCACATTGACACCACCCTGACGTTTGTCATAAATGAACATCGACAGGCCGCGACCGTCCTTGGTGCCTTCCTCGGAACGGGCTAGTACCAAATGGATGTCGGAGTCGCCGTTGGTAATGAAACGTTTCACGCCGTTGAGCAGCCAGCAGCCGTCCTTTTCGGAATAGGTGGCCTTCAGCATGACGCTTTGCAGGTCGGAACCGGCATCGGGTTCGGTGAGGTCCATCGACATGGTCTCGCCGGCGCAAACGCGCGGAATGTATTTCATGCGTTGTTCTTCGTTGCCGAATTCATACAGCGTGTCAATGCAGGATTGCAACGACCAAATGTTCTGGAATCCGGCATCGGCGGAGGCGACCATCTCGCTCAACATGGAGAAAACGGTGATGGGCAGGTTCAAGCCACCGTAGCGGCGCGGCATGGAAACGCCCCAAAGGCCGCCTTTGGTGCAGGCGTCGAGGTTCTCAACGGTCTTGGAGGCATAGATCATGCGGCCGTTCTCCAAATGCGGACCTTCGAGGTCAACGCTTTCGGAGTTAGGCTCGATGATATTGGCGGTAATGTCACCTGTGATGTCCAACACGCGGCGGTAGTTCTCCATCGCGTCTTCGTAATCGACGGGGGCATCAGCATAGTTTTCCTTATCCGCAAAATTGCGTTCCTTCAGCTCGACGATGCGCTTCATCAGCGGGTGGTCGAGGTAGAATTGCAGGTTCGGGTTGTCGTTATAATAGTTTGCCATTGTCTTACTTTTTCTTAGTTAGTTCATTTTCTTTATAAGCACCTACAATCTCGTTAGTTTTAACATCGATGCAATTATACGATCCATCGTCATAAATGTCGATGATTTCCAACACACCATTGTACGACTTGGCAATTACATGGTCGCCAACATCAAACTTTGTTTTCGTTTTGTTCTTCTTTCTTTCTCGTGAATCCTCTAAAAGAGTTTTGATGGCATCGACATTATCCGTCATTCCCCAAATCTTGAAAAAAAGAATAACGTTCAATACCCCAGAAATCCCAAGGATGACCATTAGTGTTTCATACATATCTTTATCCTTTCTTTTTACTTATTACTTTCTTCAGATAATTCATGTTTTTTAGAAATTGTACCGTCTTCCGCATTCTCGTTTTTTTTCGTTTTCTTTGGGCCATCCATATTGAAAAAATCAATCAGCCAAAGCAGTTTGAAAAGGCCAAATCCTATTATGGCAAGAACACAGAGGACAATAACAACATTCATCATAATTACTTACTATTCTGCTTGTAATACTTAATCAGTTTCGGGACGACTTCTTCAACCGTTCCAACAATCACATAGTCCGCAATCTTATTAATAGGTGCGTCGGGGTCGCTGTTCACCGAGATGATGATCTTGGAGTCTTGCATACCAGCGATGTGCTGGATCTGGCCGCTGATACCGCAAGCGATATACACTTTCGGGTGTACGGTAACACCTGTCTGGCCAATCTGACGGTCGTTGTCGCAGAAGCCCGCATCGACGGCGGCACGCGAGGCACCGACTTCGCCGTGGAGCACCTTGGCGAGTTCAAACAGCATGTCGAAGCCTTCCTTCGAGCCCATGCCGTAACCGCCGGCCACCACGATAGGCGAGCCTTTCAGGTTGTGCTTAGCAGCCTCCACATGGTGGTCGAGGACCTTCACGACGTATGCCTCGGGCGAGACATACTTGCTCACCTCGGGATAGACGACTTCGTTCTTGGCTTTACCTTCGTAAATAGCCTTCTGCATCACGCCCGAGCGGACGGTAGCCATCTGCGGACGATGGTCAGGATTGACGATGGTCGCGACGATGTTGCCGCCGAAAGCAGGACGGATTTGATACAGCAGGTTGTCATAATGTTTTTTGGTCTTAACGTCATCGAAATCACCGATTTCGAGTTGGGTGCAGTCGGCGGTGAGGCCGCTGGTCAGCGAGGAGCTGACGCGCGGACCGAGGTCGCGACCGATGACGGTAGCACCCATCAGGCAGATTTGCGGTTGTTCCTCCTTGAAAAGATTCACAAGAATATCGGTGTGCGGTGCAGAGGTGTAAGGGAACAAGCCCTCGCCATCGAAAGCGAACAGCTTATCCACGCCGTAAGGCAGGATTTGGTCTTCCACCTTGCCTTTGATGCCCGTGCCAGCCACGACGGCGTGAAGTTCCACGCCCAACTGGTCGGCCAGTTTACGCCCTTTGGTGAGCAACTCCTGGGAGACTTCGGCCACCTGTGTGCCTTCGGTCTCGATATATACAAATACGTTGTTCATAAGTCAATTTCTTTTAGACTCGGGACACGGGACTGCGGGACGCGGGACGAACCAAAGTCTCGTGTCTCGCGTCTCGTAGTCTCGCGTCATCCTATAATCTTTTCGTCAAGTAACTCTTTAATCAATCCTTCCACATCGGCGTCGGTAGCCGTGAGGGTCTTGCTCTCTTTGGCCTGGAAGACGATGTTTTGCACGGTTTTCACCTTGGTGGGACTACCAGAGAGGCCGCACTGGTTGGGGTCGCCATCCACGTCGGCCACGCTCCATTGGTTCAGTGTCAGGTAAGGACGCGTCTTGCTTAATTCCGCATTCCTCATTCCGCATTCAGAATTAACATCCACTTCTAATGGACACATGGCATACTTGTACTTCATCACCAGCTTGGCGTTGCAGGGACGGCAAGGTGCCGCGCTGCCATTGACCGTAATGACGCAGGGCAGCGGCACTTCGACGGTCTCCACGCCTCCGTCAATATGGCGGCGGATGGTGGCGATGTTGTTCTCAATCTTGAGGATTTCCTCGGCGTAGGTCACTTGGTTGAGGCCCAGTTTCTGTGCCACTTGCGGACCCACCTGGGCAGTGTCGCCGTCGATGGCCTGACGGCCTCCGATGACGATATCGACCTCACCAATCTTCTTGATGGCAGTGGCCAAAGCGTAAGAAGTGGCTAGGGTGTCGGCGCCTGCAAAGAGGCGGTCGGTGAGCAGCCAGCCCGTGTCAGCGCCACGGAAGAGGCCTTGGCGGATGATTTCGCCGGCGCGCGGCGGGCCCATGGTGAGCACACCCACGGTGCTGCCGGGGTGTTGTTCCTTGAGGCGCAAGGCCTGTTCAAGGGCATTCAGATCTTCAGGGTTGAAGATGGCGGGCAATGCGGCGCGGTTCACGGTGCCCTCGGGCGTCATGGCGTCTTTACCCACATTTCTCGTATCGGGCACCTGCTTGGCAAGCACCACGATTTTCAATGGTTTGGTCATAAAATAAAATTTCTCGTTTTCAAAATTCGCGGCAAAGGTACGGAAAATTTCCGTATGAGACTCAATCTCACAAAAAAGGCGTCATATAAAGCGGTAGCGGTACAAATTTTCGATTCAATCGTAAATCTGTACCACTATATTATATATCATTTATAGTCAGCACATTAAATTCTGACATTTTCATCGGCTTTTCACCGCCATACACGATATTGCAGTGTTCAGCATCAGCAGAAGACAAACCTGCCCAATACTTCAACGAATGGGCATAATCTGCCGAATAGGTTTTCCCCGACTTGATTTCGTATGCAAATTGTTCGCTTCCAATACTTTCCAACAAATCGACTTCATTAGGAAACCCACGAAACAGAAAATCCCCGACCAGAAGGCCGAGGATGGTAGGAATATATGTATTTTTTGACAATTTTCATTCAGAATAAGCCTTTAATACTTCACAAAATAGACATTCCATTTACCGCCAGGGCCGTCTTCAAGATCCTCTTCTTTATCAAGATTGTGATATGACACTCCACAATAAAAGTTTAAACAATCAATTTTGCCTCGCAACATGCCATCTATGTAGTTGAGATTTATGTCACACCGCCAATCTTTGATAAAAGTACCCTCTCTTCTTAAATGCTCATTAAACAGACAGGATTCTATTTGGTGGAAATGATATGATACTACGCCATTTTCAATATCCACATCTTTTAAATCCACATCAATTGGTGCTTTGGTAATGGGCGTATCTCGAGGAAAACTTTTTATGGTACCGCTATTACTATTGAAATGAATCATGTAGATATATTTTACGGTATAAAAGCCCATATTCTCACTGATTGCAATGTCATATCTCTCATCTCTTTCACCAGAGGCCTTATAACAAGCCCATCGTCCAATCAACACTCGCGGGTCAAAAGCCTTTTGTTCTTGTTCCATCGATTCAACTTTTTATCATATAGCAAAGATACGATTTTTTATTGAACTTGCAAATATCTATCGCAAAATTTTGATTAAAGAGAACAACGTATCGAATTAT
>ONVP01000114.1 GCA_900321315.1 uncultured Bacteroidales bacterium | reverse complement strand
AAAGGGACTCAGCCAAGAGGAACGCCGCGCCATCCGACCTCGACCGCCCACTGATGCGGAATAAGCGAAGGTCACTCGGATTGGCCGGCGTGCGTATGACAGCGAAGGCGCAGCCTGAGCTGAAATTTACGTCGTTGTTGCATCACGTCAACGAGGCACTGCTGTACGAGGCTTTCTTCTCACTGATGATTTCTTGCCTGTCCGAGAGGATGCTGTTCTTCGGCGGCTTGATGTCGGTGGTCTGGGCGTTGAGGCTCAGGCTGCCGAGCAGTGCCGCGAGGGTCAGCATGGAAACAAGTGTCTTCTTCATCTTATAAAGGTTTTAATTGTTCAATTACTTGATTTCAACACCAATCGGCGTTTCGAGGGTCTTGACCTTGCCGTCGTTGCCTCTAACTTGAATGGCGGTGAAAACAAACATGTCGCCCACATTGGATTGACTGATTGCGGACTTGATTTCCTCGGTGAAAGCACCGCTGCTGGCCTTGGCTTCCTTGGTGGTGCCAGCCTTGGTCTTGTAGCGGAAGGTGTAGCCAACCACATCGTACTTGACGCCTTCGAAGTCGAAGTCCTTCATTTCGGCAATCACGCCGCCAGCGCTTAACAGAGCGTTCTTTGCCACCACGCCGTTCACCACGTTGCGGATGAGGGCGGTAGGCTTCGGAAGGTCTTTCACGCGGAACTTCATGCTGCCAAGGCTGGAGCCGTTGGAGCTGACGTTGATGGTCACTTCATTGGCATCGCCAGGACGGAGGTTGTAGGTGCCGTTGCCCGTAGGTGTCAGTGAGCCGCTGCTGGCTGAGGCGCTGATTGCGCCGCCTACGCCACCACCCACGGCAATTGGGTTGTCGATGCCGCGATACACCACGTTCATCTTGGTGGCCGAAACGCTCACCGCAGGCGGTGCCACAACGAAGGAGTTCTCAAAAGGATAGTCCTTGATTTCGCCAGACTTGGGGTCAAGCATCTTTATTACGCCGTTGTATCTGTGCGTGCCAACGCCGCAATTGAAGTCGAGGTTGATTACGCCTTGACCGTCGCTGGTGTACTCCCTTTGGGGGCCACCGTCGAGGCTCACCATAGCGGTAATTCTCGAATTCTGCCATGCAGTCACCATGGCTTGGGCTTTATAGGTCTGTCCGGAGAGGAGATAGCCGCTCTCGGCGAACACCTTTGCACCAATCTCGTCGAAAGTGAAGTCGGAGGCGTGGATGTTTTGCATCAGTTGGGTAACGGCATTCAATTCGGCGGTCTGGGCTTCAGAAATCAGCTTGTTGAGCAAGGTGACGTCGGCAACCAATACTGTGTGGTGGAAGTTGCGGTATTCCCAGCTCTTCTGCATGGCATCGCCAGTACCGGGTGCGTAGTCGATCTTTGCGCCATAGTACCTGATGGTGATGGTGTCGTCCTTGAGTGTGTACTCTTTCATTGCAGCATTTTCGCCGACTTGTTCTTTGACAAAATCCTTGGGACCGAAGATACTGTCGGTCATCAGGCCCATTTCGTGGATGTGGTCTTCGCCAACGGTCTTGAAGATTTCCTTGCGGAAGCGCCAAATCTTGTCGGAGAGTTCGAAAGCCTTGCCGCTGCCTTCCGGGTCGCCCATCATGTAGGCGGTAGGCTTGTTGTAGTTGTCTCTCGACTTGACATGGGATGTGTTGATGTCGTACATCTTACGTCCGTTGACGGTGGTGTTGGAGTTTTTCAGCAAACCGCTCTCAAGAGCCGTCTTGATGGCTTCTTCATCCGAGCTTGCCTTCTCGAGTTCGATTCTCTTCACCAAATCCCATTTCAAGGCTTCCATGTAGTTGATGAAATCGTTGGCCTCTGTCCTCAAGGCTTGGGCCTTTTCCAAGAACGGGACGGCTTTGGGGTCTTTCGTCGCTTGATCTTCAAAAGCGGTGTATTTCTGGTTAATCTGATTCGAAAGTGTGATGTTGGTGGTCTGGACACCTGCGTTCACCGTGTCGAAGGCATCGAGGATGTCTTTCGAAACGTTCATGGCTAACAAGGCAGTATAGACCAGGTACATCATACCGATCATTTTCTGTCTTGGGGTTTCTTTTGCGCCTGACATAGTTCTTACTCCTTTTTTATATTATACAATCGGTTCGAGTAGAATTATGCCTTGATGTTCATTGCTGACAACATTCCACCATAGACGTTGTTCAAAGCGGTGAGGCGCTGCGACAACTGGGTCAGCTGTTGGTTGAGCTGTCCGGCGTTCTGTGATGAAGCGGTGAGATTGTCCATGTATTGGTTCATAGTTTCGGTCAGCTTCTTGCTGGCGGCAGAGGTTTGCTCGGCACCTTGCAGTTGCAGCTCGTAGATCGAGTTGAGCGATTGCATGCTGGAGGCCACCTTCTTGATGGTGTTGGCATCCAAGGCGCTGAAATCGAGCTTGCCCAAGGAGTCGGACAGCTTCTGGTTGGTTTCGACATAGGCCGAGGAGAAGTCGGAGATGGACTTCGTGGCGCGGTCCATGGCGTTGGCGTAGTTGGTGGTGGCAGCCATCGCGTTGCTGATGTCGGCCATCTGTCCGGCGTTTTGGGCCAGTTTGTCGAGTCCCTTGCCTATCTTTTGGAACGTTTCTTCGCTGACGTTCATCTTCTCGAACATCTTGCTCAACATGGCATCTTCCGCGTTGGCAGGCGTGCTCTTTCCGCCGCCGCCCGTAGTGGCGAATTGGGTGCGGGTTTGGCCGTCCCAGTCTTCCTCGAGTTCAACAAAGACGTTGTCCCATGCATATTCCACATGCTGAGGCTCGAAGGCCGACATGAAGAAGATGACTGCTTCGATGCCCAAACCGAGAGCCAGCATCAAGTCGGCACCGGCAATGTGGGTCAATTTGAAGTAAGCACCAACCATAACGACTGCAGCACCCCAACCGTAGAGGTAGCCCATGAAGGTCTTGTACTTCTTTGATGCGAGGAATTTCTTGAATCCGCTAAGTTCTTTTTTTGCCATGATAATTTGTGTTTTTGAATTGTGAATGATTTATTTTATTAATGATTTCTTGTTTTTTTATGCTTTATCTATACACTCTTGACATTCTCGGGTTGTCGCCCTTGTTGCGGCCAAGGTAAGGCTGGATGCAGCGGAAGCCGGTGAAGCAGTTGGCCGAATCCTGGTATTGCCAGTCGCGGGTGGTGACTTGCAGGTAGTAGGAAACGTCTTTCCATGAGCCGCCACGGACGACCTTGCGTTTCATGACCGGCGGGTCGTCGGCCTTGGCATTGTAGGTGTAGTTGGGGTTCATGTCCCAGGTGAAGTTGTACGAGTTGGGGTCGTAGGCGGTGTTGGTCCACTCGGCCACGTTGCCAGCCATGTCGTAGAGTCCCCAGCCGTTGGGCGGGTAGCAGCCCACCACGAGGGTACGCAGGCCGCCGTCGGCGAGGTAGTTGCCCCTTCTCGGCTTGAAGTTGGCCATGAAGCAGCCTTTGGCGTTGCTGGCGTTGGGGCCGCCCCACGGATAGGGGTTCAGCATCTTGCCGCCACGGGCCGCCCATTCCCATTCGGCTTCGGTGGGCAGGCGGAACTCCGACAAGTCCACGTTCTTCTTTGAGCGCAGGTAGGCGTTGAGCAGCTCGGTGCGCCACACGCAGAAGGCACGGGCTTGCTGCCAGGTGACTCCCACCACCGGATAGTTGTCGTAGGCCGGATGCCAGAAGTATTTCTCCGTCATCGGGTCGTTGAACGAGTAGGCGTAGTCGTGAATCCAGCACAACGTGTCGGGATATACGTTGATGACTTCGGAGCGGGCATAGACCGAACGGTCGCTGTAGCCTTGCTTGCGGTTCGACCATGCGCCCTTGCGGTCGACGTTGATGCCGGCATCGGCTTCGCCAAGCGAGTAGTCGTTGTCGATTAACTTGTCGTCGGAGAAGTCTTTCTTGGCTGCGGCCATCATGTCGAACCAGTAATAGGTGTAGAACAGCTTTCTCGTGTCGATTTCTTTTCTGCGGAAATAGCGCTCGTGCTCGGGCAGGTACATCGGCTCGAGGGCTTCGCGCACCTCTTGTTCCTTGCTGTCCCAGTCGAGTTTCTCTTTCCAATTAAGCCTTGGCGGGTCATACACTTCGCCCGACTTGCTCTCGGTGATGGCGTAGCGGTCGGGGAAGTTGTCGGCAAGGAGTTTCCTTGCGATGGAATCTCTGACAGAAACCGATACCGTTTTGGGTTCGTTGAGGTAGGAGGAGGTAATGTCTTCGCCGCCAACGCCCATGGTGTAGTTGCCTTGCGGGACAAACACCATGCCGTAGGGGTCGGGTTGGTTGAATGTCTTGTTGGACTTCCTTACGCCAACAAGCTCACCTTGGTTTGAGTTGCCGCATGCTGTAATCAGCAGTGCGAGCGAGAATACAAACAGTAATTTCTTCATCTTTCTTTATGTGTTACTCTATATTTTATTCTGTCCGAAATTGCCGGTTACGACTAAAAAACCGCCAAAATTAGCAATTATTTTGTTCGCCACCGAATTTTTTTTCTTTTTTTGTTCAATTTTATGTTTGCGGTCATGTTTTTTTGGGGTCGAAAAGTTGGTTTTTACTTACAAATATCTTACGCTTCTGTAGTCGCGTGGAGTGCGGTCGAGGTCGAGCTTGAAGCAGTAGCTCAACGCGATTTCGTGTGATCCGGGAACGCCGATTCCCATGGTGTTGATGTCATACGAGTAGCCCACGGTGATGTCCTTGATGGTGAGGCCCACCAACAGTCCTATCGACTCTTGCGGGCGGTAGTTGATGCCGAGCGAGAACACGTCGTTGTACACCATTTTGGCGCCGGCGTTGATTTGGGTGGAGGCGAGGTTGCTCATCACGCCCACGGAAGGGATGAAGGTGAAGCCGGGCATGTCTTCGAAACGGATGGGGTAGCCGGCCACGGCGTAGAAGGTGCGGTCGGTGACGAAGCTGGCACTGGATTCAGAGTTGTCGCCCAAGGCTTTGGTCATGCTTTGCAGCACATTGACGACCGACACGCCGAGGTAGAGCGATTCGGGCAATTGCCAGAACAGTCCCACGTTGAAGTCGAACAGCATGGCGCTTTCCTCGCCGAGGCCTTGCAGCAGCGGGTCGCCGTTGTTGTTGGGGTTGAGCTGGCTGAAGTTGACGCTGCGGTTGAGCAGGGTGCCCGCCACGCCGATGCCGAGCGTCGAGCCTCCGAGGTCGAGGTGGTAGGAATAGCCTAACCCTATGTTGACGTTGTTCTCGAAGCCCAGTTGGTCTTGCATGATGCTCAAGCCGAGGCCTCCGCTAATGGCGGGGATGGGCATGTCGGCGGTGAACAGGAAGGTCTTGGGAGCCACCTCGTTGCCTTCGTTGTCGGCAAAGCCCGCCCATTGCTGGCGGTAAAGCCCAAGCAGGTTGACGCCCTCGCTCATGCCGGCGAAGCCTGCATTGACGTAGGCATACGAGTTGGTGTAGTTGGTGAATATGGGCGCTTGCTGGGCTTTCAGTTCCAAAGCCACCGTCGCCATGACGAGCAGAAGTGCTGTATGTAAGGCTTTCGTCTTCACTTTCGTGACGTTATTGTGCTTATTTGAAACCGCGAATTTACGAAAATAGTATTTACATCGGCAAATTAATTTTTAAAAACTTACCTGAAGAGCCTGATGACATCGTTGCCATTGGCAAGAATGACGAGGCCTAAAACGATAACAAGTCCCACGGTTTCAGCTACTTCCATAAACTTGTCGCTGGGTTTGCGCCGCGTGAAGATTTCGATGAGCAGGAAGAGGATGTGTCCGCCGTCCAAGGCGGGGATGGGCAGTATGTTCATCACGGCGAGGGCGATGGAGAGGAAGGCCGTCATGCGCCAGAAGATGCTCCAGATCCATGTGTCGGGGAAAATCTTGCCGATGCTGATGAAGCCGCCCACGCTCTCGTAGGCCTTGGTTTTGGGGCTGAAGATGAGCTTGACCTGCTTCCAGTAGTCGCCCAGCTCGTCGAAGGTCTTGGAGAAGCCGGCGGGAATGGCTTGCCAGAAGCTGTATTCCCTTGTCTTGAAGTCGAAATAGTCGGCGATGGGGACCAGATAGGCGCCTATCACGCCGTCGCCGCCGAGGTGCATGGGCAGCCCGAGTGTATCGGTGCCGCGAACCACTTTCAGTTCGATGTCTTGGTTCCTGAACTGCTTGATTTTCTTGGTGAAGTCTTGGTAATACACCGTTTCAACGTCGTTGATGCCGATGATTTGGTCGCCGGCTTCAAGTCCGGCGGCCTTGGCGATGCTGTTGTCGGTCATGTCGGCCACCTTGAAAGGCACGCGAAATGAGATGAAGTTGGGGTTTTGGGTGGCAAGCAGCTTGGGGAGCGCGTCGCTGGGCAAAACGATGAGGGTGTCTTTGCCGTTGCGTTCCACAGAGATGGTTTTGGCCTTCTCGAGGATGATCTGCATAGGTATGTCGGTGAACTTCTCGACGTATAGACCATCGACGGCGAGGATTTTGTCGCCGTCGCGGAGGCCGAACTCGTAGGCGAGGCTGTCGACCGCGATGCCGTATTTGTTGACTTCGGCGGTGGGCAGGTATTGCTCGCCTTCCTTGGCGAGGAGGCTGATGTAGATGCACACGGCCAGCAGCACGTTCATGAATACGCCTCCCACCATGATGATGAAGCGTTGCCATGCGGGCTTGGTGCGGAATTCCCAGGGCTGCGGGGGTTGCTGCATCTGCGACTTGTCCATCGACTCGTCAACCATGCCGGCAATCTTGTTGTAGCCGCCGAGCGGGAACCACCCGATGCCGTATTCGGTGCTGTCGCTGCGGCGCCAGTCGTCGGCGGGCAGAGCGCTCAGGTTGATGGGGTCGTATTTGGTTTGCTTCTTGCCGGCGGCATCCCTGTATTCCGTCGATGTGTATTTTGCCGGGACGTTTTTCGAGAAGAACTTGAAGCGCCACTTGCCGTTCACCTTCTTGCAGCGGAAGAGCGAGAAGCCCCAGTCGAAGAAGAGGTAGAACTTCTCCACGCGGGTCTTGAAGGCCTTGGCCGCGAGGAAATGGCCCAATTCGTGGACGAAGATAAGGATGGAAAGGGCGAGGAAAAACTGGATGACTTTGACTAATATAACCATGTTTCTGTTAGTTTACTGTTTTGAAAGAGCGTGCAAAGATAGTCATTTTTGGTGGCTTGGGGCATGATTTTCTATCAATATGTAGTCGGTGGGGTTGATGGAAACGCCGTTGTGCCACAGTTCGAAGTGGAGGTGGGTTTCGTTGTTGGCCTCGCCCGACTGCCCGAGGATGGCGATGGCTTCGCCCGACTTCACGAAGTCGCCCTCTTTTTTTAATAAGGTGGCGTTGTGCTTGTAGGTCGAGAAGTAGCTGTCTTCGTGCTGTATGCCGATGCAGTAGCCGTTCTCGATGCTCCATGAGGAGAACACCACCGTGCCGTCAAGCGCGGCTTTGATGATTTGGTCGCCGTCGGAGGCGATGTCGATGCCGAAGTGGCCGGCTTGTGGGTTGTAGGGCTTGACGATGTGTCCGCCGACGGGGAGGAAGAAGTTTTTGACGAGATAGCCTTGCTGCCTCGGTGCTGTGCGCGGGTCGCCGAAGAGGTTGTATTGGCTTTGTGCCTCAAACTCGGCCCTCAGCAGGCTGTCGCGCTCCGACTTGCGCGGCTTGATGGAATCGGCGGGAAGGCTTGGCAACGGCTTGTAGATGTCAATGCTGCACATGGTGCTGTCGGCCTCAAACGGATAGCCTTCCACCACGCGCCGCAGGTTCTGGAAATAGACGTCTTTCCGCTCCATCTCGATGCAGAGCGAGTCGGCACGCAAGCTGAGCTGATACAGCTTGCGCTCCAAGTTGCTGTCGGCATAGCCCGGTATGTATTCGCGCAACGGCGTGAAGGCGATGATGATGGAGGTGACGACGATGAGCAGCAGGGCAATCCCGACGGTGACGAGGATGAGGTTGAGCAGGTTGAGCTTGAAGCTGAGGATGTGTTTCCCGTTTTCGTCGTGCTTCATCAGGAAGTCGTAGCTCCGGTTCAGTTTCTTGAAGGAAAGGTTGCGGAGGCTGAACCGCCTTGGTTTTTTATCTTGTGTTTCCGGCATTTGTGCAATCCTATAAGACATTAATAACTTGCAAACCTTAGATTTGCAGCGTGATTGTCTGCAAGCAGGATTGCAAGTGCAAAAATAGTAAATTTGCGGCAACTGTCGGTAAGTTATGAGTAAAAATTACAAATTATTGCGGGATGGGTGGAAAAATAGTTAGAATGATTTTATTGATAATCAGGTTTTCGTCCTGATTACTTGAGAGCTGGATAGCCGCCCGTCCAAGAGATTTGCTTGGTGAAGGTCGGCGTGTCGGAGTCTTCGTAGTATTCAATGGTAGCGGAACCGCCATTGTTTTCGTCGAGGAGGTAGATGAGCATCGAGACGAGTTCGTTTTGGCGTTGGGCCTCGATAGTGAAGCCATTCGTCGTATGGTCGGTAACAATCCAGCCGTTGTTGAGGTCTAATTGTATTCTATTACCTGTGACTTTTACCTTGAGGTTCTTTCCTAATGGTGTGATGGCGGCTACGACGTATGATCCCCAGCCGTCGAACTGCGTGGCGTCTTTCACGAGGATGTTGGGCACTTCGCCTCCAGGACCCAGTTCTGGTACTGGAGAGGCTTCGTCGGGATAGATGAATTCAGTTACCAATTCTTGGTGCGCGGCTTGAAACAGCGCGATGTACGACTCGAAGTCGGGGATGTCCACGTCAAGGCCTAGACCCGAATAGTAGTTTTGGATGTGACGCCTGATATACACTTGGTCTTGCAACGAGATGTTGTAAAGCAATGTATCAACCAAAGCCTCGTTGTTGATGGTGCCATTGTCGGCAAAGTCGGAGGAGAGATTGGTCATAAGCCAGGTCAGCTCGGCAGGAAGAGTGGCGATCTCGTCGAAGATGCGGGAAGGCCTTTGCAGGATGACGGAGAATGCAAGCAGCATGGCGTTGAAGTCGCCACCCGAAACGATGGACATTTGCTCGAAGCCTTGGCTGAAATGATTGGTCACTCCGAGAAAGTCCTGAAATTCGTCTTCGGACTTTCGTTTGGCATCGGCGAAGCTCATGCCTTCGCCAACGAGCTTTTCGATACGGGCCTTGGTGATGTGTGTCAGCACATTAATGTTGATTGTTTCTTCATTGGTCAAGTCGGTAATGGCTTGCAAGGTGATTTGTGCAGTCGAAAGTTTGCCAATCACCTCATTGTAATAGAAACCATTGCCAGAGAGCAAGGCCAAGTTCGATTCCATCTCAATGTTGCTGAGGCTGAAACTGCCGTCGTCGGAGGTGATGGAGGTGGTGAACGCCTTGCCAGTCTGTCCGAGGTTTTCGTTGAGTTCATTGACGGTAATCGTGGTGCCGGTCACGAAAGGACCTTTCTGCACCTTGCCGGAGAAAGAGAAGATGCCGCCGACCTTTTCTTTGGTGCAGGAGGTGAGGGCCAACATTCCGATGAGCGTAAAACTCAAGGCTAAGATCTTTGTTTTCATACTATTATGTTTTTAAAAAGTTTTATGACGGCAAAAGTAGAAAAAAAAACTCAACAAGAGAAATATCTTGCCAAAAAAACTACGTCTTTGTCTGTCATTTTGGCAAGCTGTTTTTATATAATATTGATAATCAATACGATATTTTTGGTTTGTCTATCATTATTGTGTTTATACAAAAACAAGCAAAAAAGGCCGACCGCTTTCGCTGTTGGCCTTTTGCTCGTTTCCATTAATTCGTTGGTCTGTAGGGCTGTCACACCGTGGCAGCCGCTTTTGGCGTTTGCCCGTCGGCTGCCATAATATGACAGCCCTACAACCGATTAATTACATCATGCCGTCCATTCCGCCGCCCATGGGCATCGGAGGTGTGGGAGGCGTAGGCTCCTTGTGGTTGCTGATGACGCACTCGGTGGTCAGCAGCATGCCAGCGATGGAGGCAGCGTTCTCCAAGGCCACTCTCGACACCTTCACGGGGTCGATGACACCGGTGGTGAGCAGGTTCTCGTAAACCTCGGTGCGGGCATTGAAGCCGAAGTCGCCCTTGCCTTCCATGACCTTGTTGACGACGACTGAGCCTTCCAAGCCGGCGTTCTCAACAATCTGGCGCAGCGGCTCTTCCAAGGCGCGCTTGATGATGGCGATACCCGTGGTCTCGTCTTCGTTGTCGCCTTTCAGTTTCTCGATGGCCTTGATGGCGCGGATGAAACCGACACCGCCGCCGGGGATGATACCCTCTTCGATGGCGGCGCGGGTGGCATTCAAAGCATCCTCCACGCGGTCTTTCTTTTCCTTCATCTCGACTTCAGAAGCGGCACCGACATAGATGACTGCCACACCGCCTGCCATCTTGGCAAGACGCTCTTGCAACTTTTCACGGTCATAATCAGAAGTAGTAGCCTTAATTTCTGCTTTAATTTGACTGATACGATCTTGGATAGTCTTTTTAGCACCATGACCGTTCACAATGGTAGTATTGTCCTTATTGATGCATACCTTGTCAGCCTGACCAAGCATTTGCAGAGTAGCTTCCTCTAATTTATAGCCATTATCAGCACTAACGACTGTGCCACCAGTCAGGATGGCGATGTCTTCCAACATTGCTTTTCTACGGTCGCCGAAGCCAGGAGCCTTCACGGCAGCGACTTTCAGCGAGCCACGCAGACGGTTGACCACCAATGTAGCCAAGGCTTCACCATCGATGTCCTCAGCAATGATGACAAACGCACGTCCAGTTTGCAGAGTTTGCTCAAGGATAGGAAGAAGTTCTTTCATCGTAGAGATTTTCTTGTCGTAGATGAGGATGTAAGGATTCTCATAGACGGCTTCCATCTTCTCGGTGTTGGTGACGAAGTAAGGCGAGATGTAGCCACGGTCGAACTGCATACCTTCGACGACATCGACGTAGGTGTTGATGCCCTTGGCGTCCTCAACGGTGATGACACCTTCTTGCTTCACCTTGCCCATGGCCTCGGCGATAAGACCGCCGATTTCGCCGTCGTTGTTGGCGGAGATGGTGGCCACTTGCTTGATTTTCTCGTTGTCGCCATCGACCTTCACCGACATTTTCTTCAGCGATTTCACGACTTCGGCCACGGCCTTGTCGATACCACGCTTCAGGTCGAGCGGGTTGGCGCCAGCGGTGACGTTTTTCAGACCCGTGGCCACGATGGCTTGGGCCAAAACGGTGGCGGTGGTGGTACCATCACCGGCGAGGTCGTTGGTCTTGGAGGCCACTTCCTTCACGAGTTGGGCACCCATGTTCTCGACGGGGTTGAGGAGTTCGATTTCCTTGGCGACCGTCACACCGTCCTTGGTGATTTGGGGAGCGCCATACGATTTCTCGATGACCACGTTACGGCCTTTGGGACCGAGGGTCACCTTCACTGCGTTTGACAATGCATCGACGCCTTTCTTCAGGCCGTCGCGCGATTCGATATTGAAAAGAATGTCTTTTGCCATGATATTTGATGTTTAATTAACTTCGTTGAATCTTCGATTTGTTGACTGTTGAATTGTTTAATTGTTGTTTGACATGGGACTGCGGGACGCGGGACGCGGGACTATCTCGCGTCTAAAGGTCTCGTGTCTCGCGTCTATTTAGATGATTGCGATGACGTCGCTTTCGCGCATGATCATGTAATCTTTCCCATCGAGGTGGAACTCGGTGCCGGCGTATTTGCCGTAGATGACCTTGTCGCCCTCTTTCAGGGTCATTTTGTTGTCTTTCGTGCCAGGACCCACGGCCACGACGGTGCCTTGTTGGGGTTTCTCTTTGGCGGTGTCAGGGATGATGATACCGCTTGCGGTTTTCTGTTCGGCGGCGGCGGGCTCGATGACCACGCGGTCGGCCAAAGGTTTGATTGCTAATTTTGCCATAATTTGTTTATGTTTAATTGTTTGTTGTTTAATCGTTGAATTTGTTGGTAGGGACGCATCTTATGCGTCCGCAGACACACCGCGTGTGTCCTTACAGACAACGGCGCGATTTCGTCATATTTCGTGCCAAAGTGGAAAATGGCAGAGTTTTGTCAGTTGGGGTGACAAAGTGGCATAAACGACAGTCATTCATTTCTCTCTTTCTTGAATGAATAAAATTTGTTCGTCAAGTAGCTGAAAGTCACACAGATGATGGAGATAATGACGTATGAAACGGTAGGCCACCATTGGAACACTTCGACGAAGATTTTTAGACCGGCATAGTTCAAGAAGGTATTGCCGATGGTCACTAATAAGTACCTGACAATCTGGGTTCTGCCGCGCAAGGTGGAGCCAGAGAAACTGATATGTCTTGCCATCCAGAAACCCGTCAAAAAGGTGATGGGAAGCCTGAAAATGAAGGCTGCGATGTGAGGTGTGAAGGCGATAAAACCAAGATCAAACACCTGAGCGTGAAATACATAGTGGTAGAAAACGGGGTACAGCACCCAGTCCAAGGCTAGATTGAGTCCGCCACAAGCCCCATAGCGGAACAGTTCGAGGCTCATCACCTTGCGGAATGGCGGATAGAAAAAGTCGATGACCGAGGTCAAGGTGCGTTCAATCCAAGATTCTATGTTTTTCAGGGCTGACATTCGGGGCGCAAAAATACGAATTTACAGCCAAATCACCTCAAAATCCTTGAGCAAATCCGAGGCTTTCTCCACATCGTCGGTGAAGCCCAACACATAGCCGCCGCCGCCTGAGCCTGAGATTTTCACGCCGAAATGGAAGTCGTAGTCGGCCTCGAAAAGTGGCAGGGTGTTTTCCGTAATCATCGGGCGAAGAAACTGCAACTGGCCTTGGGTGAGTTGCTTCAACGACTTGAAAAACAATTCATTATCATCTGAAATCATCGTGTCAATGCAGGTCTTGACGCAGGGCAGGTATTCCGTTTGGAAACGGTTCAAAAACTCTGGGTTTTCGCGTTGCGCCTTGAAATGCTCAACCAAAGGCTTGGTGTTGCTCTTTATCTTCGTGTCAATCAGGAAGATGTGTATGTCTTTTTTCAGGAAGTCGTCGGAGAGCAACTGTACGCCTTCGGGCGTGATTTTGAAAGGCTGACCAAGATAGCATTGCAGCGGGTCGATGCCGGAACTGCTGCCGTGGAAGTAGCTTTCCATTTGGCCGAAAAGCGTTTTCAGTTGCAGCAAATTCTCGGTTTTCTGCTTGGCGTAACCGTCGTAAACCGCTGCCACAAGCGTTCCCGAACTGCCCAATCCGTAGCCCGAAGGCACGTCGGACGACAGGAACAAGCCGAGATTCAAATCGCGTTTAAGTCGTTGGGTGTCAATAATATCCTTTGTGTTTTCCAAAGAGGTGATATAATCCGCAAAACGCAGCAAACTGGCGTTGGAGGCCGCACCGCCGCTCGCTTCGAGAGGTGAGGCAAAGCGCCATTGCGCCGAAAAGCGTTTCAGCGGAATCATCAGCGCGGTGGCATCGAAAATCATCGAATACTCGCCGAAAAGGATGACTTTGCTATAATAACGCTCTCTCATCACGGCAGTTTTTTTGGGCCGTCGCCAACATGGTCAGCAATCCAACGGCTTTGGTTACAATAAGTTACCAAATCGTTTTTGATAAAATGCTCAACCTTTTCCGCCTCGCTTTCGGGATAAAGCAGGTGCACATTCGGGCCGGCATCCAACGTGAAACAGAGCGGAATTTGGGTTTCGTTTCGGTAGTTCCTGACCGCTTCGATGATACGCAAAGTATTGGGCTTCATTAAGATAAACGAAGGATTGGAGCACATCATCAAGGCGTGGAGTTGCAAGGCTTCCGACTCGGTGATATTAATAAAGGTGTCCAAGTCGCCCGACTTCAAGGCCGCAAGCAGGTTTTTGATGTTTTCGTTGGCTTGAGCATAACGCGCTGGGGCGTAGGGATTTCCTTCCATCAGCCCGTGACCGGCGCGACTGGAAACCGATTTTTGCGTATCGCTGACAATCAGAATGCTGTCGCGATAGGTCTTGAAAACGGGGTGGATGTCGTTTTCGAGCGAAACGGCATATTCATCGGAACTGCCTTTGTAGCAGTCCGTTGCGCCCCAAAGTGCCATTTTTGGAAACACCGACCGCGATGCGCTGCCCGAGGCCAAACGGGAGAAATTGGAGGCTTTGCATAAATCTAAGGTACCAGAGCCTGTCGAAGGGCCGACCAACAAAGATTCGATTTCCAACAATCCCATCACAAACACACTCATCGACGAAGCCGAGGAAGCAATTCCCGAGGAATGTGGGAAAGTGTTGCGGCTCTCGACCTTCAATGTCAATCGGTTGATGAACGGGAAAAACGCCTGATTCTCAAGCAGAAACTTCTCGATTTTCGCGCCGAAGGCTGGATTTTCCTTGCCTTCAAAGAAGAACTGGAAACCGAATTTGTCGGCTTTCTCAAAAGACACGAAGGTTTCGGAGCGACATTCCGACAAGGTGAAGCTAATCGACGGATTTTGAGGGAGTTGTTTTCCTTGTTTGCCCCAATATTTCACCAAGGCGATGTTCGATGGGCTTTGCCAACCCACTTGACCTTGAAAGCCGTTGGGTGCTTCGCCTTTGAAGGCTTCGTTCAACCAAATGTTTTCCATTTCTGATGATTTATGCCGCGAAGATAGGGTTATTCTTTGGAATGGTTGCGGAATGGCGCAAAAAAAACCTCGACCCGAAGACCTAGGGGGTTCGTTGTATTGGGTCGGCTAACGCCGAGAAATCCAATAAAATCAAGTCAAAAATCCCTCAAAATACTGATTCTGAAGTATTTTGAAACAGATTTTGAAAGATTTCTTGCGAGGCAATCTCCTGCCACGGTGTGACAGCCCTACAGACCAAACAAAAAAATCCCCGCCAGAAAATTCCAGCAGGGGATATTGTAGGGACGCACCGCGTGCGTCCGATGTCGTACCACGGCGATTTGTAGGGCTGTCGTACCACGGCAGCCGTTGTAGGGACGCACCGCGTGCGTCCGCGAAACCATAATAAATTCAATTTGGGCGGACACACGCGGTGTGTCCCTACAGGGCCGACGCAATCATTCCACC